>JACNKJ010000373.1 GCA_014382085.1 bacterium | reverse complement strand
GCCGCCGGTGGCGAAGGGAGTTCCCCCGCGCGGTTGGGTGGGGGGATGTGTGGAGTGCGGGGCCCACGGGGGCGGGGGAGGGGCCCTCCGCCCCGCGGTTGTTTTTCAGCCCGGGGGGTCAGCAGCTCCAGGCTGTGCCCGCCACACCTGTACCATTGTTGGTGGCCGCCGACGCGATGCCGCCGCAGTGGGTACCGTGGAATCCCACGTCGATGCCGCCTTCAAAGTAGGCCTCGGGCCGCGGATCGTTGTTGTTGCGCCCGCAGTCCCAGCCGTAGACGTCATCGATGAATCCGTTGGCATCGTCATCCACACCGTTGCCGGCGATCTCGTCGGAATTCTGCCAGGCGTTGGGGCCAATGTCGGGATGGCTCCAGTCGAGCCCCGTATCCAAAATGGCGATCACCGTGCCGGCGTCGCCAGTGTTCACATCCCAGGCCTGGGTTAGTTTGATGCCGGATGTGGGATTGGTGATGGCCCATTGGTTGGAGAGGTAGTAATCGTTGGGAGTGATGAAGGGATGCATGAGCCAGTTGGGGGAGACGGCTAGGAAAAGGCCCGATGCAGCAAGCTCGTCGCGCGCGGCCAATACGTCGAGATCGGCGGCACCGCGATAGCGCAGATAGCGTTTGTCCAGCGTGCTGAGTTCGCCCTGGCGTTGGCTCAAGTACTCACCCTGGCCGAGGCCGTGACGCTGAAGTATGGGCGCCAAGGCCGGCATGTGACCGAATTCGATGGCCGAAGGATCTCTCAAGACAGCGAGCACTTCTCCCGGCACAAATTCGGCGGCGCTCGCCATGAGGGGCAGTGCGGCGAGACACAATACAATGATGGCGATCCTCTTCATGTCGTCCTCCCGTAGACAGAAATCAATGAACCCCATTATATCATTTCGGCTGCCACCGGATCATGAAAAAACCCTCCCCCGTAACCAGGGGAGGGTTCTGCTATCGCTGTTGCTATAGCTGATGCTTCTTCTAGTACAGCGCCTTGACGGTGCTCCAGTCGCTGTTTTCGGTTCCGACCGGGTTCACGATTTCGCCAGCAACGCTAACGAGACCGCAACCCGAGTACGTATCCACCATCAGGTAGAAGGTGCCGCCGGTGGTCGAGGTGTAAGTGAGACACTCGGGATTGCCACTGTCATCGCCAGCCACACAGCTGCCGCCAACGTCGGCACAATCGGTGACCAGGTAGATGGCCAGATCGATCGCGCCGTCTTCGCAGACTTCAATGGTGCCGCCGGGCGCCAGGTCGATCAGGTAGACAGCTTCGGGGCCGTTGGCTGTGTAGCCGGTGCAGCCGCCGGACAAGGGGCTGTAGTCGTTCGCATAGAGGCACAGATCCACATCAAAGGCGAAGGGGCCGTCCATGAGGGGGATCGCGATATCACAAGTTTCACCATCTTCGGGAGGAAGAATGATGTCTTCGGTGATGTTGAGGATGTAGTCGCCGGAAGAGCCGCCGTAACCATCAACGAAGATGTAGTAGGTCTCGCCACCGGTGAGGGCGACGTCGAAGAGCTCGGACATGTAGCCCGGGCAGGAGTCGTCGTTGCAGTCGATCACATTCAGCGCGGAGTCAGCGATGTACAGCTTCGTGTCGTAGCTGGAAGCGCAAAGGTCCGCGTCGATGGCCATGTCGATAGCCGGGGTGAAGGCGTAGACAACGTCGGGCGAAGTGCTGCCGGTGTAGGGGCAGGCCACGTTGTAGTCGTCGAAGAAGTCGCCGGTGTTGCCACCATCGACGAAGGGCAGGGCGCCAATTACGACGGTGCTGGCGATGTCTTCGCCACCGACGCGTCCGGAATTGCCGTCTTTCACGATCAGATCGCTACAGTTGTACTCAATCTTGTCCTTGGCGAGTGCCGAGCCGGCGGCCAGGGAGAGGATCAGGAACAGGAACATTAGCTTTTTCATCGATGAATCCTCCGATGTTGGTTCATTCCGAGGCTTAAAGAGGCCTCTCGCCTCGGTTTAGATGCTGGGCTCAAGGACTGTCTGTGTCGGACCTCCAGCGGTAGCGAACCGCGCCCGACTCACCTCGTCACTCGCAAACCCATGTTACATAAAAAAGATCTTACCATATTTCGGACCCAAAGGCAAATCGGGTCCCTTAGTGTTTTGTTGAAAAACTAGTTTTTTTTACTAAAACCGCTGTGGCGATGCCGCCACTGAATTCAATTCGTTGTTCTGTATTCAGTCCAATAGTGGCGCAGAGCTCCTCAAAAGCTTCGCGACTTACAAATTCGCCCACGCTACGCGGTAGATAGGCGTAGGCCTCGCGGTCGCCGGAAATCCATCCGCCAAGGCGGGGCAAAATTTGATGGAAGTAGAAGCGAAAGAGTTTGTCTTGGAGTGCGTTTCGCGAAGGGAAGAACTCAAGAATTAGTATCTCGCCGCCGGGGCGAATGACTCGGGCCATTTCGGTGAGACCAGCGCCGAGATCTGCGAAATTTCGTACGCCGAAGGCCGCCATGGCGCCGTCGAAGCTGCCATCGGCAAAGGGAAGTGCCAGGGCGTCGGCGGCGGCGTATCCGCTAAGGCGCGATTCACCGGCGAGTTTGCCCGCGCCCAGGCGGCACATCTCGGGCACGAAGTCCGTGGCCAAGACTCGCGCGTCTCTGCGATGGGCCAGCCATGCCGCGCTCAGGTCGCCGGTGCCGGCGGCCACGTCGAGCACGCTGGCGACATCTTCGGAGAACATGGACACGGCCCGCTTGCGCCAGCGCCGATCCATGCCCAGGCTGAGCATTCGATTAAGTAGATCGTAGCGATGGGATATAGCCGCGAACATTCCCTGCACGGCCGCGCGCTTTTCGGATCCTGTGCTGAAGCTCACTTCTTCCCCAGTGGGATGCCCAGCTTGTACCAGATCTCGTCCACCCGCGCTTTAACCTCGGGGCTCATTTTAAGCACCTCGGGCCACTCGCGGGTGAAGCCCTCTTCCGGCCATTTGCGTGTGGCGTCGATGCCCATTTTACCGGACAGGCCCATGCGGTCGGAGGCGTGATCGAGCACGTCGGTGAGGCCGGCGGCAAAAACCGCGTCGCGCTTGGGATCGATGTTGGCCGTCCCCCGCCAGAAAACCTCGGCCTTGTTTTGCACGTCCACATCTTCATCCACCACGATGACGATTTTGGTGAAAGCCATCTGCCCGGTGCCCCAAAGACTGCTCATCATCTTGCGTGCATGGCCGGGGTAGCGCTTGCGAATGGAAATGATGGCCACATTGTGGAAAACGCCTTCCACGGGTAGATGCATGTCGACCAGTTCCGGGAATTGCAATTTGAGCAGGGGCAGGAATAGGCGCTCGGTGGCCTTTCCCATGGGGCCATCCTCTTGAATGGGAGGGCCCACCACGATGCTCGGGTAGATGGGATCGCGGCGATGGGTGATGGCGGTCACGTGCATCACAGGATAGTCGTCGGCCAGCGAGTAGTAGCCGGTGTGATCGCCGAAGGGGCCTTCCAGGCGGCGCTCGCCGGGCTCCACGTATCCTTCGATGACGTACTCCGCCTCGGCCGGAACCTCGAGGTCGACCGTTACACCTTGCACCATTTCAATGGGGTGGCCCGCGAGGAATCCACCCAGGAGCACCTCGTCCACACCTTCGGGAAGAGGAGCCGTGGCGGCATAGATCATCGCGGGGTGCCCACCCAGCGCAATGGCCACTTCCACGCGCTCGCCCTTGGCCTCGGCGACGCGATGATGCTGCGCGCCCACCTTGTGCATCTGCCAATGCATGCCGCAGGTTTTAGCATCGAAAATCTGCACGCGATACATGCCCACATTGCGCGCTCCGCTTTCCGGATCCTTACTGAAAATCTGGGTTTGCGTGATGTACCGGCCGCCGTCGCCGGGCCAGCAAAGCTGCGCCGGCAGGATGTTCAGATCGGCATCATCGCCGGTGAGAACCACATCCTGGCAGGCAGCTCGCGAGACCTTCTTGGGAAGGATGCGCCCCAAGGCGGCAATTTTGGGAAGCATGCGAAGCTTCTCGCGCCAGTCGCCCGGCGGCGCCATTTCGGCGGCCTCGGCGATGCGGCCGGCCGCTTCATCCAAGGTGTCATTGCCGAGGGCCCAGGCCATGCGCTGGTCCGTGCCGAAGAGGTTGATGAGCAGAGGGCGCTCGCAGCCCTTCACATTTTCGAAGAGCAGTGCAGGACCGCCGGCCTTGACCACGCGGTCGGTGATCTCGGTGATCTCGAGGTCGCGGTCCACGGCCTCGCGCACACGCACGAGCTCGCCCTTGCTTTCGAGGAAGTCGATGAAATCGCGTAGATTTTTGATGTTTTCCATAGGCGGAGAACTTAGCGGCTTAAGATGAGTGAAGCAATAGCTAGAGCCTATAGCCTCCGCAAGCGCTTGATTGACACGCCGACCAGCCCGCAGAGCATTCCCAGGAATCCCCAAGTTCCGAAAAGAATATGCGTGGGCACCCATTCCAACAGCAGGCCGGTGATGCCCGCCGAGAGCGCGGTCATGCCCACCACGCTCATACCCATGAAGCTGAAAACTCGACCGCGCATGGCATCGGGGGTGAGATCCTGGACCAGGGAAACGCGGGAGATGGTGATCCAGGGAATGAAGAAGGCGTGGACGAAGATCAGGGGCACCAGCCAGCCGAAGGCCGGGGCCAGGAGCATGGGGCCGTAGGTGAGGCCGTCGGCGATCATGCCCGAGAGCCAGAGCCGCCCTTTGGACAGGCGGGGCCATCCTTTGAGGATGAGGGCCGAACCCGTCAGCATGCCCGCGGCCAGTACCGCCTCGATGCCCGCATAATGGCTGCCGCCCAGGCCTAGGTCCTGACGAATGTAGATGGGCATGGCCACGATGGCGGGTCCCATGATGAAGAAATTGTTCACGGCGGTGAGGATAAGCAGCCAGCGCAGATCTTCATGTTGCCAGACCAGGCGAAGACCATCTCGCGCATCGTGCCAGGCCAGGCGGGCGCCGCGGGGGCCGCCGGTCTCGCTGGTCTGCAAAAGTGCGTCCGGACCTTCGGCCGAGGGCAGGGCGATGTTTTTGCCCACGAATCGAAGCATCACAAAGCTGACGCCGAAAAGGAGGGCCGCTCCCCAGAAAAGCTGCACCGAACCAACCAGGCCCAAAAGCCCGGCGGCGATAAGGGGGCCCAGGAACCAGGCGAATTGATCGGAGCCCTGCACCAGGGTATTGGCGCGAAGTCGGTCGGGCTCAGCCACGAGATGGGGGATGAGCGAGTCTCGCGCCGGCATGAATAGGCTCATGGCGATGGCGAAAATGAAGGCCCAGACCAGAATCAGGCCAATGCTGAGCCCTCCCGCGAGTGCGATCAGGGGGATGCCCATCATCATGGCTCCCCTGAAAAGACTGCTTCCCAGCATGACTTTGCGGCGATCCAGGCGGTCCACAACCACGCCGGCCAGGAGCCCGAAGAGTAAAATGGGCAGGTGTTCCACCATTGCCACGGCGCCGGTGGCTCTTCTCGACTCAGATATCTCAAGGACAAGCCATAGCAGGCCGATATGGAAGACTGTGTCCCCCAAGCGACTAAGGAATTGCCCCCCCACGAGAAGTATTAGATTTCGATCGCGAATCAAGGTTGCCCACTCTCTCCGATTGAGATTAAACTGCCCGCGAACCCGGAGGAATCGATTTGGCCTTCCGAGAGAACAATGCTCAGGTCTTTCTGATTCTGCTCGGAATCGCGTTTCTGCTCTTCTTCCCCATCCTCAACAACGAGTTCTGGACGGCCGAAGAGTACGAATACCTGCGCAAAGCCCTCAAGCCCGATAGACCCCAGGCGGTTTACCCAACCACGGGTGACGCTCATCCCATGGTGGATTTCTTCCACCTCATGGAATACAAGCTTTTCGGCGACATCCCAACCGGTTACTACCTGCTAAACATCCTACTGCATGCGGTCAACGCATTTCTCCTCTACCTGCTTATTCACCTGTGCTTGCGCGATTTCCGCGTGGCTTTCCTAAGCAGTTTGTTATTCGTCTTTTCTGTAGGCAACTACGGGAAGGAGGTCATGTACGCGGCGGGCGTGAGCAGTATTCTCATGCACACCATCTTCCTTTTAACGGTGCTCGCCTACATGCTCAACGAAACGCGTGGGCGGGGCAAGCTTATGAGCCCCTGGTTCCTCATAACCCTGGTGCTTTTCGCCACGTCTCTGATCAACGTGCTTTCATCCATCGGCATCATCGGCGTGCTCTTGTTCTACAACATCTTCTTCAAGAAGGATCGGCGCCGCCCGATACTGTCGCCGCCCTTCCTGGTTCTGTTTTTCGTGGGTGTCATTTTGGTGTCCACGCAGCAAGAGCTCATTGCCAACGCCACAAAGGCCTATCCGGAAGGCTCGGGTTTGGGCTTCACCCTGAGCAATTTCTTCACGAATATTCCGCGCTTCCTCATTCACATGGTTTTTCCCATTCACTTCACGGAGATCATCGAGGAAGGCAGCTTCGTTTCGGCCATCTTCATGGCGAGGATCTGGATTCGTCCTCTGCTGGGCGTCATCATCTTCAGCTACGCCGTTTACGGATTCGTTTTCGGGAACACAACTTTACGTTTCTTCATCGCCTGGGCCTTCGTGACCATTCTGCCCTTCTGCATCTACTACTTCCCAGGCGACTGGCTGAACATCAAGTATCTCTACCTGTCTTCGGCGGGTTTCTGCCTGATCCTGTCCACGGGCACCATGAAAATGTATCGTGTGCTGCTCACGCGTGGTTGGCGACGCTGGGTGCCCATCTTTATTCCGGCTTTCTTCATCATCCTGTCGGTGAGCATCGTCAATCGCCTGGATCACGCCTATGAGCAACGGGCGCAGACGCCGCAGATCAAAGCCATGAAACTGCACTACCTGAGGATGAAACAGGAAAGCTTGGATCATCGAGCCGAAGACTAGCGCGCATTGAGGTCAAAAAAAAACCCGCGCCAGAAGCGCGGGTTTTTTTTGGGGACCGGTTTTAGTAGAGGGCCTTAATCGTGGACCAGTCGCTACTGTTAATGTTGGTTTGTTCGCAGACATGCGTGTCGAGGTATCCGGACATTTGATGGGGATCGCTGCCGTAGACATCGCCCTGCAGGAACCACTCGATTTCCGCGGGACCGCATTCACAGTCGGCGCCGACCATGACCTCTACGTAGAATCGACCGCCTTCGCCGCCGTATATTTCACCCCAGCTACCATCAAGATCCCAGAAGTAGGCACCGTTGTCGGAACTGCCGATGGTGTCGAATCCAAAACCGAAGGGACTTGAAGCACCAGGATCGGGAACCCACCAACCATTGGTTACGGTGAAACATTCGGGGAAGGTCAGCCAGATTTCCGAGATCCACTCAGTGTCGGTGCTTGCATTGTAAACGTAAAATTCACTGGTGAATGCTTGTCCGGGTGTGAAGACCCATGGGAAGGAAGGAGAAAGCAGATCGACGGTGCTTTCATCGATGCTTCTGCCTGCCCAAGCCGGCGAAGCCGTCATGGCGAACAAGGTTAAAATCAGAAGCAGTTTTTTCATGGACTTCCTCCAAAAATGCGGAGCATTGAAGGCTGTCTATTTGTAATGACGGCCTTCGGGTGTGCAGTTTCGCTGGCTTAATTTTACCAGGGCTGGGGGCCTGATACAAGAAACATGATCCTCGCGTCCTAATTGACATTTCTCGGGGCCGAAAGTTCCGGGCTTCTAAATGGAAAAAAACCCGCTGGCGAAACAGAAACGCCAGCGGGGCAATGCTTTAGGGCCAGCCGAAGCTAGGCCATGGTGTAGAAGCTGCGCAGATCCGCCAGACCCTTCTTCACAGCCGCGGCGGAATTATCCAATAGGGCCTTCTCGCCCTCGTCCAGATCCAGCTCGATAATCTTCTCGGCGCCGTTGGCGCCGATGAGCACCGGCACGCCCAGATAGATGGCCTCGTAACCGTACTCGCCGCGCAGGTAGGCGCAGGCCGGGGCGATGCGCTTCTCATTGGTGAGAACCGCCTCCACCATTTCCGCCGCACTCGCCGCGGGCGCGTAATAGGCTGACCCCGTTTTCAGGTGCTTCACGATTTCCGCACCGCCGTTGCGCGTACGAACCGTAAGCAACTCGATATCCTCGGGGGACATGAGCTCCGTGATGGGGATGCCCGACACCGTGGTGAAACGCGGCATCGGCACCATGGTGTCGCCGTGTCCGCCCAAGACCATGGCCTGCACGTCGGTTACCGCCACGTCCAGCTTTTCGGCCACGAAGTAGCGGAAGCGCGTACTGTCGAGAATGCCCGCCATACCGAAAACACGCTTGAGCGCGAAGCCGCTGGCGTCCAGGGCTACCATGCACATGATGTCCAAGGGATTGCTCACCACAATAATGGTGGCGTTGGGCGCGTAGTTCGCCACGTTTCGCGAGGCGGTTTTGACAATGTCCGTGTTGATCTTCAGCAGATCCATACGATCCATGCCGGGCTTGCGGGGGATGCCCGCAGTGATCACCACAACATCGCTGTCGGCGATTTCCGAGTAGTCATTGGTTCCCACGGTGGTCACGCCGTAGTTTCGCAGAGGCGCCGCATGGGTGAAGTCCAGGCCTTTGGCCTGAGGCATACCCTCGACGATGTCCACCATGACCACGTTGGCGATGCCCTTTTCGGCAATGTAGTAAGTCGTCTTGGCTCCCACGTGTCCGGCGCCAATCACACTGACTTTTTTCATGTCCGTCCTCCTCTAAGCCAGGTCGCGAATGGGTTCGGCGGAAGCCTGGAATTCTTTCCAAGTTTCTTCAGCCAGTTTCAGCTCGATGATCTCCTCGACGCCGTTTGCTCCCAGCTTGCAGGGAACGCTAAGGGCCACGCCCTTCATTCCGTACTCGCCGTTGAGCAGCACGCTCACCGATAGAATCTTGCCCGTATCAATGGCGATGGCTTCGACCACCTGTGCAATGGCCGAGGCCGGAGCGTAGTAAGCGTTCGTTCTCTTGGCGAGGTCCACAATGAGATTGCCCGCCTGCCTCGTGTTGTGAATCACTCGCTCAATGGCGCCCTCGCCCAGTAGTTCGGAAATATTGATACCGCTCACACGCGAGTAGAACGGCAGCGGCACCATCTTCTTCGTATGGCTCCCGATGACCATGGCATTCACGTCGCGGGCGCTGATGCCCAGTTCCTCGGCGATGAACCCTGCCATGCGCGTTGAGCTCAGAACGCCGCCGATGCCCATGACGCGTTTGCGATCGAAGCCCGATTCGTCGGTGAAAATCTTCACCATGGGATCTACGGGTTCGGGGGTTACGATTACCTTGGAATCCGGCGCCAGCTTGGTGATGGGTTCTATCAAGCTCAGGAGAATTTCGCGATTTTCCTGGAAGTGCTCCGTGCGGTCCTTGCCCGGCTCTCGTATGAGCCCGGCGGTGATGACCACGATATCGCTGCCTTCGATGGCCTCGATCTTATCGCTGCCCTCGATTTTCGTTCGGTAACGACGAATGGGGGCCGCTTCCATCATATCCAGGGCCTTGCCAGCGGCCCGACCCTCCTCGATGTCGATCAGCGTCACGTGAGCGGCCGCCATTTCCGCAATAAAAAAGGCGGCGTTGGCGCCCACGTTTCCACTGCCGATGATACTCACCTTTTTCATGCTGCCTGCTCCTTGAAAAGGGTTGCCGCCGGGGTTTTGCCCAGGGGATGGCCACTATGGCAGAGCCCAAAGGGGAGTTCAAGATTTCACAAGGATTAGCGTTGCTTTTGTTCTATAAAAAAACCCCGGAGCCAGGCCCCGGAGTTTCCCTGCTTCCACTGGAGGGTACTGCATCTGCCTAGACGGCCTCACCCGCCTTTTCAATTTCATGCTCGAAAAGAGCTGTGCTCAGGTAGCGCTCGCCGGTGTCGGGCAGAATAACCACAAGGCGTCGGCCCTTGTTCTCGGCTCGTCCGGCCACTTGGATGGCCGCGTGCAAGGCAGCTCCGCTGGATATGCCGCCCAGGACGCCCCCTTCCAGGGCCAAGCGCCGCGCCGCCTCGGTGGCCTGCTCACCGCGAACGCGTACCAGTTCCTCCACCATATTCATGTCCAGCACCTCGGGCACAAAGCCCGCACCAATTCCCATGATGGGATGGGGACCCGGCTCGCCACCGGAAAGCACGGGGCTTTCATCGGGCTCCACGGCCACGGTGATGAGGTTCGGCTGACGATCCTTAAGGGCCCGGCTCACGCCGGTAAGTGTGCCGCCCGTGCCCACGCCGCTTACGAGAATATCCACCTGACCGCCGGTGTCCCGCCAGATTTCCTCGGCGGTGGTTCGCAGGTGAACCTCGGGATTGGCCGGATTGCTGAATTGGCTGGGCTGGAACCACTCCGGATTGGCCTCAAGTAGTTTGTCCGCCGCCGCGATGGCGCCCTTCATGCCTTCGGGCCCGGGTGTGAGAACCAGCTCTGCGCCGAAGGCACGCAACAGCTTACGGCGTTCCACGCTCATGGTTTCGGGCATGGTGAGTACCAGGCGATAGCCTCGCGCCGCCGCCACCATGGCCAGGGCGATACCCGTGTTTCCGCTGGTGGGCTCCACCAGGGTGTCCCCCGGCTGAATCTTCCCGGCGCGCTCGCCCGCCTCGACCATGGCCCAGCCAATGCGATCCTTCACACTGGCCATGGGATTGAAGCTTTCCAGCTTGGCCACGATCTCGCCCGGCAGGGACGCATCGATGTGAGCCAACCTGAGCAGGGGCGTGTTGCCGATGAGCTCGATGATGTTCTGATGGATGCCGTTCATGTCATTCTCCAATTAGCTATGGGACTAAATGTTGAAATCGCCGGTTTGGGGCAACTTGCCTTCGTCGCCGTGGTTTCGCTGCTCCAGAAATCGAATGCGCTCTTCCAATCGCTGCATGGCCTGCTCCATGGGATCGCCCAGCAAGTCGTGCCGCAGGCGTATGCGGGAGTCGCGCCGCCGGTCAACGCGCCGGGCGGGAATGCCCACCATGACGTCGCCGGGGGCCACATCGCGGATCACCACGGAACTCGCCCCGATGCGCGCCCCCTCGCCCACGCAAATGGGACCGAGCACCTTGGCACCTGCTCCCACCACTACGCTGGCCTCCAGCGTGGGATGCCGCTTACCCCGATTCAGTCGCGTTCCGCCCAGGGTCACGCCTTGATAAAGCAGAACGTCATCGCCGATCTCGGCCGTTTCGCCAATCACCACACCCACGCCGTGGTCGATGAAAACTCTTCGGCCCAAGGTCGCCCCGGGATGAATTTCGATGCCCGTGAAGACGCGAACCCATCCCATGAGGAGACGGGCCAGAAAGCGCATGCGCCGGCGCCAAAGGGAATGGGCGATACGGTGGGCCCAAATGGCATGCAGGCTGGTATAGAGAAAAGCCACCTCCCAGCGATTGCGGGCGGCGGGATCCTTGGCCAGGGCCGAATTCAGATCCTCTTTCATCAAGTTCAATGCATTCATCAGGGTCTCCACCGAATGGGGCCAAAAAAAACGCCGCAAACCCGAAGGTCTGCGGCGCTGATGCTCTTATTTATAGACAGCCGTTAACCTTCCCTTGCGCTATGTCTCGCCGGGCAACAACAGGAGATAAAGCTGGAAAGGTTTTTCACGGTCATCGGAATACCTCGAAGGGAGAAATTCAAGAGGTGATAAGAATACAGGATTTCTTGTATTTTGTCAAATATCTCTATAATCCTGCCCTCTGGACCCCCGAGGCCCGATCACCTATATTCGACACTCCTTTATAGATAGAACCTTGTGGAATCGAGACGCATGAAGATCCCCAGTACCACCGTAGGCCGCCTGGAAAACCTCTCCCAGACCATTTGGGCTCTGGAGGAGGCTCACCGCGCGGAGCCTTTGCCGCCCCTTGAGCGGCTTAACCTCCTGCGGAGCCATTACGAGATTCAGCAGCTCCGCGAAGAGGAGCTGGAGATTCCCAAGAAGGATCGCTCTTTTCTCTACCTCAATGAAAGCAGCAAGGTTCAGGTGCTGCTGGTTCACGGTGGGCACAGTACGCCGGCTTCTTACATCCAGCTGGGCAAGCGTCTGTATCGGGCGGGCATGACCGTCTACGCCACCCTTCTTCCCAATGAGGAAACCGTAGGTTTCCAGCGCGGCGGCGTGCCCTGGCAGCTATCCCGCGCGGAACTGGAAATGCGCTACGACCTGCTGCATCATCTTGGCGAAAACACGCACGTGGTGGGATCCAGCTTCGGTGCGGTGCTCGCCATCGGATTGGCCAAGGTCAAGCCCGTGAAGAGCCTTGTTCTGCTGTCGCCTCCTTTGCGTCCAACACTGAGATTTGCCGAGCGCATGGCTCTGACATGGAGGAAACTCTTCCCCCAGTTGTTCGAGAACATGGTTGCCAGCACTCCTCATCGATGGATGGCCGACCGCTATACGGCACTGCGAGTAGCGCGGAAGACCGTGAAGGAACTGAACTGCCCCATCCTGGCCATTCATGCGCGTAACAACATGGAACTGGACCACCGGGGTCTCGATCTCATCCGCCGGCACGCCCGCAATAAAACCAGCAAGGCCGTGCTGCTGGATGAAGGCGGGCACAAGCTGCTGCACGGGAAGAGCGGCGCCAAGGTGGAAGAGGAAATCCTGAGCTATATCCAGGCACAAACCTGATTTTTCAGCCCGGTCAGATTTTCCCATCCAAATGGACGCCTTTCCTTAGGCGGGACAAGAAATTCCCCAGACTCCCGTCTGAGCCCGATTCATTCCGGCCAAAATCCTGCTAAGTCATTGAAAAGTGGAAGGGAAAGCCCGATTCGCTTTTGGCATGTGCATTGCTTTGAGAAGGCAGTCACCCGCCGATGGAGCAAATCGTAGGGAGTAGAGGGTGGTGTATCTGATAGCTTGCTTGGCCGGGCCCTTTCCCGTCTGAAGAAGCTTAGTCATAGAAAGATCACCATATGGTCTGCCACAGCGAAGGAAGTAACAATGGCTGAGTGGAATGGCACCGACTACTCCAACGTTTATGTCGGCGATGAACGTGCGAGCGAAGTAATGACCTCCTTGGAGGCCGCCGATTACCTCAAAATGCACGTGAAAACTGTCTGTCGACTCGCGAAGGAAGGCAAGATCCCCGCGAAAAAAGTCGGCAGTGAGTGGCGCTTCCTCAAGGGAGTGCTAGATCGTTGGCTGGCTATGGAGATCGTCTCTTAAGAGTGTCGAAGGTTGGGGGCTTGCTCCCAACCGACTCCAAACGTTGCAAGCGCAAGGCAGGAATGCCGCCTCCCCGGGCGGCTTTCCTGCTTGTTTATTGGGTCCCATCCTTTCTATGGTGTCAGCGCTTACACCGGGAGGACCCTTTTGCGACGCCTCGTATTTCTATTCCTACTCGCCCTTATGGCTCCTGCGGCCCAGGCCACAGCGCCGGGCGCGCTCACGCTTCCCGCCGATAGCCCCCTCTATGAAGACCTCGAGCACTTTCGCGCCCTCGGCTACTGGTCGGGCGGTCTGGAAATTCGCCCTGTCAGCCGCCGGCAAGTGGCGCGGGCTGTGCGCATCATTGAAAGGTTTACGCAGGATCTCGATCTGGCCCGCGGCGATGAGTTGCGACTGGATCGCCTGCACGCGGCGCTCGAAGCTTGGGGCCTGGGCGAGCGTAAAGACCGAACTCGCCATCGGCGGCGCCCGGGATCTCGCTGGGAAACCGGCCTGGCGCTGAATTTCGTCGGTGGCCCGAGCAATTTGGAAAACACGGTGGATCTCACTCGCCGTCCTCGTCGCCAAGGCGCCTTCTTCCTGAACCTGAACGCATCGGTGGGGCGGAACCTGGGCGCCCAGTGGCGTTGGTACGAAGACTACAGTGCCATCACGCCTCTGCCCGAGGACAACTGGGTGGACAACCTGCCCCCCAGCCCGCGCAAGCTTCTCACCGATCCCAGTTCGCGCAACGACCTTGCGGTGGTGTCCTGGGCGCAGGGGCCGGTGCACTTGCGTTTGGGCCGCGAAGATCGCCGCTGGGGACAGGGCCGCCGCGGCACGCTCTTCCTCAGCGAAAACGCCTTTCCCATGGACGGCATCACTTTTCAGTTTCGCAGCAAGTGGGTTTCCGGCGCGTCGATCATGGCGCAAAGCTGGCGCGCGCCCAATCCGCCTTTGGCCGATGAACTTCCCGGCGAAGAACACCTGCTGGGCGATGGCTACTACGCGGCCCACCGATTCGAGCTGCATCCCCGCGACAACTGGAGCCTGGGCGTGTTCGAAGCGGTGGCTTACGGCGGGCGCGGCATCGACTTCGCCTATCTGAATCCCGTGGGGTTTTTCGTGGCGGTGACCCAGGATGTTTGGGATCGCGCAGGCGTGGACGACAAGAAAGTGCTGGGCTTCGATTTCCGCCTGCGCCACGCGCCGGTGGAAGTCTACGGCGAGTTTCTCATCAATCGCGTAGTCACCTTGGATGCGGCGGATGATGGCGACGAATCGGGCATCACCAGCTTGGCGCAGCTTGTGGGGCTCAACTGGGCGAATCCCATGGGTCTCGCGGGTGCGGACTTGAAATTGGAGTACGCGCACCTGGATCCGGAAGTGTACTTCCACCCCGACGGCGACTCGCGCCGATCACTGCTGAGCGAGGGCGAAGTCATCGGCCACTGGGCCGGCGCCAACAGCGATGTGCTTTTCGCCGCCTTCCGTTTCCCCGAATTCCGCGCCGGGCTTTTCCGCCTGGAATTCGAGCAGGCCCGCTGGGGCCTGGTGGACGGCATGATCGGAAACCAGTTTGGTTTCATCGGCCTGACCAAGGCCAAGCAGGAATGGCTGGTGGGGGATATCGTGAGCGAAAGAACTCTGAGCCTTCACTGGGAACAGCGGGATATTACTTTCCCGCTGGCCGGACGCCTGGACAGCCGCATCAGCCTTGCTCGCGTCATGAGAACCGGCGCCTGGGAAAGTGAAGGCTGGCAGATGGAAGCGCGATTAACCTGGCGCTGGAGTCGCGTTTTCCTAGACCAGGATTGATTCGGGTAGTCCGGGCAACTAGAGAAGATTCAGTTTCAGTAGTACCAATGAACCCTATTTTGGCTAACTCGTGTGTATTGAGAACAGTATTAAGATGAGCCCTTCCCCATCTACTGGACACCTAAACTGGAATCACCCGGCCCTCTGATACTCTTCTCTGAACTCCTCGGGTGTCCTGTCGCCGAGCGAGCTGTGAGGTCGGCAACGATTGTAGTCGATGCGCCAACGTTCGATCTTGTCCCGAGCATCGGCCAGCGACATGAACCAGTGTACATTCAAACACTCATCACGCAAACTCCCATTGAACGATTCGATGAAAGGGTTATCCGTTGGCTTGCCCGGCCTTGAGAAGTCGAGAGTCACTTCATTCTCATAGGCCCACCGGACCAGGGCCTTCGAGATGAACTCGCTGCCGTTGTCCACCACGATCTCCTAGGGCAGGCCCCGTGCCCAGGCGAGGTAGTCGAGCACTCGGGCGACCCTGTCGCCGCTGATCGACGTGGCGACTTCGATGTGGGGGCACTCCCGCGTGAAGTCGTCGACGAGGGTCAGGCATCGCAGGCGACGGCCACCTTCCAGGTAGTCGTGCACGAAGTCCATCGACCAGCGCTCGTTGGCTT
>JACNKJ010000125.1 GCA_014382085.1 bacterium | reverse complement strand
GGGAACGGAAAGGCAACCCTCCTCGATGACGCACTCTTCCTTGGAAAACTCCAAGATTTCAGGGTTGGCCATGAGAAGTATCTCGTCGGTCTCGCGATCCTCTTCGTCCACATTGGCGATGACGATGGCGAATCGCATGTCCAGGCCCGCCTGATTGGCGGCCAGGCCCACGCCGCCCTCCTCGCGCATGATCTCAACCATACGCGGCAGATGCGCGGCGAGGACTTCGCCGAACTCCGTCACGGGAGCTGTGGCCTTCTTCAGAATTGGATTTCCGATGTAAGTCAGATTCAAAGACATGGGAATCCGATCAGGCTTCGACCTTGCCCGAGATATTGTCCCGGACCACTTCGATCTTGGTGTTTTCATCGATGCGGAGCACCGCGATGCCTTCCTTCAAACCCACCACCGTTCCGAGGATACCGCCAGAGGTGACGACCTTGTCGCCCTTGGACAGATTGCTCAGCAATGCCTTGTGTTCCTTGGCCCGCTTCTGCTGTGGCCGAATGATGAAAAAGAAGAACACCACGACCATGAGGCCGAGGAAGAGGAAGTTGCCCATGAGCGGCGCGCCGCCGCCCCCTGCCGTGAGGAATAAATTCACGCTTTCTCCTTTTAGTCAGTGGCCATCCGATAATCACGAAAGAAGGCGTCCCGATGTTCCGGAAAGCGCCCCTCCAGGATAGCCTTGCGCAGGCCGCGCATGAGGTCCAGATAAAAGTAAAGATTGTGAAGGGTGGCAAGCTGCATGCCCAGCAACTCCTTCACATGTAGAAGGTGCCGGAGATAGGCCCGGCTGTGGTTTTTGCATGTGGGACAGCCGCACTGTTCATCTACGGCGTCGAAATCTTCGGCATAGCTGGCGTTCTTGATCACCAGGCGTCCTTCCCGCGTGAAAAGCGTGCCCTTGCGAGCGTTTCGCGTGGGCATGACGCAGTCGAACATATCCACGCCCCGCTGGACGCACCTAATGAGATCCTCCGGGAACCCCACACCCATGAGATAGCGCGGCTTCTCCTTGGGCAATAGCCCCGCCGTGAGTTCGGTAAGATCCAGCATCTGTTGTTTGGGCTCCCCCACGGCCAGACCGCCGATGGAGTAGCCGGGGAAATCCATGTCCACCAGTTCGGCGACGCTCTGGCGGCGCAGATCCTCGTAGGTGGAGCCCTGTACGATGCCAAAGAGGAACTGACGATAGTCGTGGTGCTCGAAGACGCCACCGCGGGTGTCCAGGCAGCGCCGAGCCCAGCGGCTTGTGCGCGCCGTGGAATCTTCCGCGTAGCTTTTCTCACAAGGCCAGGGCATGCACTCGTCCAGGGGCATGATGATATCGGCGCCGATCTCCGCTTGGGCGTTCACCACGTCCTCGGGACTGAGAACGTGTTTGGATCCATCCAGATGCGAACGGAATTCCACACCTTCCTCGCGAATCTTGTTGAGATCCGAAAGTGAATAAACCTGGAAACCGCCGCTGTCGGTGAGTACGGGCCGGGTCCATCCCATGAATCGGTGAATGCCCCCCGCTTGATTAATGAGCCCCGTGCCCGGCCTGAGATAGAGGTGATAGGTGTTGGACAGCATCACGTCGGTGCCAAGTGCCGCCAGTTGCTCGGCATTGAGGGTCTTCACGGTGGCCTGGGTTCCCACCGGCATGAAGTTGGGCGTGGGGATGTCGCCGTGATCCGTATGGATCACTCCGGCGCGCGCCCCAGTGTCTGGGCAGGTGGCCAAAAGCTCGAAAAAGGGCTTCACGTCAATCCCCCCGGCATGATCAACATTGCGTCGCCATAGGAATAGAAGCGGTATTTTTCGCGCACCGCGTGTTCATAGGCCGCCAACATGGCCTCTCGGCCCGCCAAAGCCGAGACCAACATAAGTAGGGTGGAGCGCGGCAGATGAAAGTTCGTGAGCAGAGCATCCACACGCTTGAATTCATAGGGCGGATGAACAAAGAGCCGCGTTTCACCCTGATGATCTTCGTCGCCCGCCCAATCCGTCTCGCTCAGGCTTTCCAAGGCGCGCACCACCGTGGTGCCCACGGCGATAACGCGGCCACCCGCTTCCCGTGTCTTGTCAATTTTTCGGCGCAGGGCGGCGTCAAGTTCGAAGCGTTCGGCGTGCATGCGGTGTTTGCTGAAATCAACTTCGCGCACGGGCAGGAAAGTGCCTGGACCCACATGCAGAGTGAGTTCACCGCGATCCACACCAAGCTCAGCGATCTGATGCAAAACTTCTTCACTGAAATGTAGGCCCGCAGTAGGCGCGGCCACGGCTCCGTTCTCGCGGGCGAAAACCGTTTGATACCTTTCTGCATCCCGCGAGTCGGCCTTGCGCCGAATATAGGGAGGCAGAGGCATAGCGCCAGCCGTCTGCATGGCGGCCATCCAATCGTTCGGCGATTCCAGCACCACGCGTCGATTGCCCTCGCCCAGATCCTCTTCCACGCGAACCGTCACTCCGTCCTCGCCGAAAAATCGCATGCCGGGCTTGAAGCGCTTGGACGGGCGTACCAGGGCGATCCAATCGCCCTGGGGAGTCGGGCTGTGAAGCAACAGTTCCGCTGCGCCTTCGCCACCTTCCCGGCACCCCAGTAACCTTGCGGGCATGACGCGCGTGTTGTTGAGAACGAGCAGGTCGCCCCGTCGCAAAAAAGAGGGAAGATCGCGGAAGTTATGATCGGCCCGAGCCTTGCCATCTAAGACAAGTAAACGGCTTTCATCGCGCCGGGTTACGGGGCGCTGGGCGATGAGCTCTTCGGGAAGCTCGTAGTCGTAATCTTCAAGGCGAGTGCTCACGGCAGGCTAAGCTTCGAAAAGATCGGAGGAAGACGGCGGCGTAAGGCCCAGGTGCTTCCAGGCGCGCGGCGCGGCTTCCCGCCCGCGGCGGGGGCGGGGCCGGAAACCCTGCTGGGTTAGATAGGGCTCGGTAAGATCTTCGAGAGGTTCCACCTCTTCGGCTACCGCCATTGCCCGGGTCGCCACACCGGCAGGGCCGCCCCCATGAGGCTCGGTTGGGGGGGGCAGTGTTGGGCGGTCCATTTCATCCCGGCCGGCCTCGGCTACGCC
>JACNKJ010000347.1 GCA_014382085.1 bacterium | reverse complement strand
GGACTGTTCGTGAAGGGCAGTCCGGCTCGTTGAAAAGTGGAAGCCAGGATGTCGCCAAGATCGGCATCGCGATAAAGCACGGCCAAACGTCCGGCGTCGATGCCGTTTGCCAAGAGCAAGCGAAGTTCTCGTGCAATGGCTTCGGCTTCATCTCGGCGCGAGGCGGCTTCCAGAAGCGAGAGTTCCTCGGGTACCTCGGACATGGCCTCGCCGGGAAGATTACGAAACAGCTTGCGAGCCAGCAGCGCTGGGAAATCCCTCTTAAATCGAGGTGTGGCGCTCAGAGCTTCCAATTGCCAGCTCCCACGATTGGCGAACTGAACGGCCAGTCGATGCAAGCGCTCAAAGGGAGAACGAGGAGCATCATCCAAATCGTTTGGATCCAGACAAAGGCTGAAGAGGGTCGTCGTGGCACGCAGCATGAGAACTTCCACAAGGCGCAACTGCAAAGGGCTCAGATTGCTGAAGCCATCAATGATGAGAAGATCCGCAGGCGGCATTAGCTGAGGATTGACTTCCAAGGCCTCAGCGGCACGATCCATAGCGGGCGCCGGGTCGAAAATTTCCGAGCCCGACTGGGAAGCGAGATAGGCTTGGAAGAGGTCGGCCAAGGCCGCTGGGCGAGGACCGGGCAGAGCCCGGAGATCCGCGGGGCTGAGCTGTCCCTCGATGAGCTCTGAAAAGAGTCGATCCAACACTTCGGGAAAACCCGAGGTGGCGGCGCTCTCTTCAAGGTTGCCGAGCTTTCCCCTATGATCCGCGAGAAGCTGGGCCAGGGCGAGCCTGCGCTGCAAGGTTCCACGGAAAGCGGCCTGAGGGTTTGCGGCCTCGAGGCTTCGGCGAACCAAGGCCCCCAGAGTAAGAATTCCGGGTAGAAAGGCGGCGCGGCGACCCGAGGCCTGCAATAGGCGGGCGCGTACCAAAGCCGCCTCTTCGCCGTTGGGAACCAGATAGAGCACATTTTCGCCGCGTGCCAGGCACTCTCCGGCACGCCGAATGCACTCGTGAGTCTTTCCGGAGCCTGCGATTCCCAGGAGGAGGGTGTTCATGGAAGCCCCCAGGGGGAAACTTGAACATGAACGGGAACATGGACCACGAGAGGGTGGCCTGAGCGGGAGATCGGGTTTGGGTTCATGTTCATGTTCATCGCTGTTTCATTGACATCACTCTATGCCCCTTCTACAGTCCAGCCTACTTGATCCAAATTCTCGGTGGTATCGCAAAATGTCCGAAGCTCCACTTCACGTATATCATATCGGCACACGCGGCATCCCTACGACCCAGGGTGGCATCGAGCGGCATATCGAGGAAATTGCCACCCGCTTGGTCGATCACATGGATATCACCGTCTACGCGCGGAGCTATTATGTGCCGCCCATGAAGGAATATAAGGGCGTGCGCGTGCGGAGACTGCGGACTCTGCAGACCAAACACCTGGACACCTGGATCTACTCCTTCGTAGCTACGGTGGATGTACTCTTCCGCAAGCGCGGCATCGTTCACTACCACGCACTCGGCCCGAGCATCTTCGCCTGGATTCCCCGGCTCTTCGGACACAAAACCGTGGTGACTGTTCACGGACTCGATTGGCAGCGAGCCAAGTGGAATCGT
Organism: bacterium; assembly: GCA_014382085.1. Lineage (GTDB taxonomy): Bacteria > Krumholzibacteriota > Krumholzibacteriia > JACNKJ01 > JACNKJ01 > JACNKJ01. Next base: position 14,097 of record JACNKJ010000347.1, on the reverse strand, counting down.
TTCGCTCAGTTCTACCTGAAGATGTGTGAAACCTTTAGTGTGCGTTTCCCCAATCGCACCATCGTGGTGTCCAAGGTTTTGCGCGAGTATTATAAGGAGAAGTTTCACGCTGATGTGGACGCCATTCCCAACGGCATCGAAGAACCGCCCGAGCGCCTGCCCGAAGAGATCACCGAGAAGTGGGGTCTCACGAAAAAGGGATACATCTTTTTCATCGCAAGGCTAACCCCCGAGAAGGGCGCACACCACCTGATCAGGGCCTTTCGGGAAATGGGCACCGACCTGAAGCTCGTAATCGCCGGCGAAGGTCTTCACTCGGAACGCTACGTCGACGAGCTTCACAAATTGGCCGAAGGCGATGATCGCATAGTGTTCACGGGCTTCGTCACCGGGGCCACGCTGGACGAGCTGTTCGGCAATTGCTTCCTCTACTGCCAACCCAGTGAGATCGAAGGGTTGTCTATCGCACTGCTCGAGGCCATGAGCTACGGCTGCTGCGTGCTATCCAGTGATATTCCCGAAAATTTGGAATTGGTCGAGGGCGTTGGCTTTAGTTTCGAAACGAAGAACGTGGAATCACTGCGTGAAAAGATGCGCGCGCTATTGGAGCGACCGGAGAAAGTGCAGATGGCCGGGATGGTGGCGCGGCGGCGGGCGCTGAGCGACTACAGTTGGGACACAGTGGCCAAGGCAACGGAGGGATTGTATCGGGAACTAAAGCGATAAGATCATCATTCTTCCTAGTTCGGGAAGGAGAACTGCCATGATTCGAGACCTAACTAGATCAAGCTTCCTATTCTTTTGCACCTGTTCAATATTCCTGACTGGATGCGATTTCGAAAAAGGCCATTGGGAAATCACCGGCATCGCACAAGTTCCGGTGGATTCAATCATCATGGCCGATGAGCACAGTACAAGTGAAACCCTTACAATCTGCTTCGTGGTAGAGGACGCTTGGGAATTATTATTCGATGCCAACAATCTAAAATTCTCACATCTTGAGGTCGAAAGAGAAGTGGACAAGGTCAGCTATTTGATTTGGGGAGAGTTACGGAATTGGATAGGCGATTCACCCATGCCTCCCTGTGGAGGATGTGGATTCATGTACGATCACGTAGAATCACCTCCATTCGACGAAGGTGATTTTCTAGTGGTCGTTGATCAATCCGACGGATCCACCTGGGAAAAGACCGTAATGATGATTCCCTAAGTGTTTCCCTCCCACTCGCTTCTCAGCAACCCGTATTCCACACGATCCAGCCACTCACCCTTCCAGCAAAATTCCGCCCGCCGGCGCCCTTCTAAAATGAAACCTAGTTTTTCGGCCACGTGCATCATGCGTCCGTTAAAGGACCAGGTATCCAGGGCTAGCTTGTTCACCTCCGAGTTCGCAAAGAGGTAGTCCATCCAAAGCTTCAGGGCTTCGCTGCCGAAACCACGCTCGAGGACATCGTCCTCGCAAAGGTCGATGCCCAGAAACCAGGTGTCACCCATGCCCTGTCGGCGCAGATAACGAGCCGTCCAGCCCAGGGGCCTTCCGTTCGGAAGAGCGATGATGGCCGAATCGCGCGGATCGGAGTGTTGCTCGCATTTGGCGAGAAAAGCTACGCTCAGTGAAGCGCGATCCTGAGCACTCTGCTCGGCACCATGCTCCCAAGGTGCGTCATACTGGCGCCATTGGCCGCCCTCCATCCAGCGAAGATAGCTATTGAGATCTTCCGGTACTCGGTCGCGGAGAACGACTTTTTCTCCCGCCGCGATCACACCGCTCAAAATTTTCCGCGCGATACTCTCGGGAAGGCCATCAGGCTATTCCTTTCATGAAAGCAGTGAGCTTCTCTTCATCGAGTCGTCCTTCGCTTCGAACCCCCGAACAGACATCCACGGCGAAGGGGCGAACTATCTCCAAAGCCACAGCCACGTTTTCGGGATTCAGCCCACCCGCAAGATAGACGGGAAGATCGAGGGTCTCTCGAATGTCGCGACTGATGCTCCAGTCGTGAGTTTGACCGGTACCCCCGAGACTGCGCTGGGCATCCTGCGGGCGTCCCGAATCAAGTAGGATGGCATCGGCGAACTCGGCGAGAACTAGCGCAAGATCCAGCGCCGAGCGATCCTGCACGTGAATCACGGGCACCAGCTTAAGATCCGGCAGCTCTTGGCGGAGGGTCCTGTAGTCATTCAACTCAAGAGAATCGCAGAGTTGAAGTGTTCTTGGGCGACAGCGTGCCACCTGATCCACGATCTCCCCGAGCTTGGTCTTTGATGTGAGCAGGAAGCTGTCGCAAGTGTCCGGAAGGCTCGCGATGATCGAGGCGATCTCAGCCTCGGGCAGAACACCGGGGCCACTGGGCATGGCCGAAACAAATCCCAGAGCGCTTGCTCCGCTCTCCAGCGCCATGCGGGCTTCCTCACCGCTGAGAATGCAGCAGATTTTCACTTTCGACCGCAGAATCGTCCCCAATCATTGGGCTCGGCCTAAGGTTCGCGGAATACGAAACGATTTGCTAGAAGAGTTTCAGATCGCCAATACTGCCTCGCGAACTCAAACTTCAGTTTCGGAGGGCATCATGATCCCGCGTCTCGCATTTGTCTTCTTGATTTTCGCGCTCACGGCCGTGGCGGACGGCCCCGAGTACGGCATTTACGAAAACCTGGGACTCGCGCCTGAGGGTATGAGCCTGGAAGCGGCCGCTGTCTCATTGAGGGACGCCATCGCCGCCGACTCAGGGTTCCAGTTGCAAAGCGAAGGGCTGGTCAATGCACCGGATCTGGTGCGCGAGAACGAAAACGATCGCGACGGTCGCCGCGGCTACCTGCTGGTCTTCAGTGACGATGCCTATCTGAACTCACTTGCTGCGATCCACCCCAAATACACTGTGGCCGGGCTTTTGCGTATAGGCCTGCACGAAGAACCCGGCGGCCTGCGCATCACATGTCTGCAGCCGGAAACCTTAGCGCGCATCGTGGGCAACGACTTGGAGGAAGACGCCGACTACGAGAGCATGGCCAAGACAGGTGCGGCCATTGCCGAGAGGATCCGCATATTAGTGGGCACGGCCATGGGCACGGAACCCGAGGGCTTGCATATGCCGCCTCTTCGCGACACCGAGCGCATTCGCGAAGGCAAAAAGGACATGTTCATGATGGTCGGACCCCTAACCTATTTCCGCGACGAAGGTCAATTCCCGCTTATCCATTCCGAAGCGATCGAAGGAGATGCCAGCGCGCAACTGGCCGCCCTCGCCGATCGATTCGCCGCGAACATCACAGCCTTCACACCCTCGGACAAGGATCGCAAGTACCGCTGGACGCCCAACCCTGAAGAGGATCTGCGCTGGCGCATCACCGCCCGCGCCGAGGTGCCCGGCAAGGCCATTCTCATGGGCATCACGCGAGCTCGCACCGAAGCGCTGGCTATGCACATCGCGGGAATGAAGCGCGAGGAAGGCGATTGGCGTTCGCCGGGGCTCGACCACATTTGCGCATTTCCCATCGAAGTGCTCATCTATGTGAACGGCGATGAGATCCAGGTGCGCAGTGCCAAGGAAATGTTCCGCATGGACCAGTATTTCTGGGACGCCGGTAAGGGAGCCTTCATGAAGTACGCATCCATGCCCGCCATGCTCGACGGCTCGGTCGAGCGAGCCTTACTTGGAAAATAGCTAGTAGGATTTCAAGAACAGCGATGCTTCGGGTCTTTCCGGAGCATCTTTTGTATTCTGGTAGGTCTTGTCCGGCATGATCTACTGCAATTCCAACTATTTTAGACTTCGATTCACTCTTGTCAGCGGTTGATCAATAGAAGAAGGGGAGAGCCGATGCTCTCCCCAGTAAAACATGAAACTTGAACGAGGGGACAGATCCGCCCCACTCCGTCACCTATTTCAACAGAACCATTTTCTGCTTCAGGCTGATGTCTCCCGCCTGCAATGTCGCGAAGTAAATACCCGACGACATACGCGCGCCTGCAGCGTCCCGCCCATCCCAGTGGTACGCATGCACACCGGCATCGAGCATGCCCGAGGCCAACACACGCACCAGGCGTCCAGCCGCATCGTAAACAGCCAGACGGGCATCGCTCGCCTCGGGAAGACCGAAGCTGATACTCGTCTTGGGATTGAATGGGTTCGGATGGTTGCGCGCCAGGAAGACGGCGACGGGAAGCTCGTCCACGCCCGTGCCCGTTTCGTTGACGACGAAGGTCACCGGCACCCTTACCGTAGCGCCGCCGTTGTGCGCGATGACCAACATGGCGCGATAGGTACCCTCACCCATGTTGGTTCCGTCGAGGGTCACCTGGATGTCGGCCGTTTCACCCACGGCCAGGCTTCCACTGTTGGCGCTGAGCTGCAACCAGTCGAGACTGTTCTGAATGGTGAAGAAGAAATTGCTCTCGTCGAATATGCCGGCATCATCGCTGTCGATGATTTTGATCTTGCAGGATTCCTCACCTGGGGCAGGAACCACCCAGCTGTAGCTACCGCTGGCAGCCGGCACGTTTTCGGCGATCAAGTTGTAGTTACCGAGCACGCCCCGGCGAAGGTAGATGTCCACCGACGTGGTTTCGCCACCGGCCGAGAAGAGAATGTCCCGCTCCTCGCCCACGTTCCAGGTCTCGCCTCCATTGGGACTTATCACCGCGATGGCGCGGCCATCACGATCAAGGTCGATGACAGGTGACTCGTCCACCACTTCACGCGGCAGTGACGCATCCTGGTACTCGATGCTGAAGTTCAGCGTGGTTCCCTCGTCGCCTTGGTTGCTGATATGCAACCAATCCATGGCGATTTCCCCCGGCGCAACGATCTTCGTGATATTGCCAGGAGTGACCTCGCAACTGGGGTAGGGAACCTGATCCATGGGCGCAAAGAGAATGGCGCGACCCGTTGTCAGGGTGGCGGCACTGGACGGATACTGATTCCAATAGGTGTAGGTAATTCCGTCGTCGCGATCCATGTTCTGGATGCCAACCGAGGCATAGCCGTTAATGTAGTCCGTGTTGTTCACGGTCTGATACTGCATCAGAATCTGTCCGTCACCCGTGCGGGTCGGATAGTAGGCCGGATCCAGCAGGATGATTTCAAAATTCTGAGTGGCATTGCCAACGTTATTCCTCAGGCGACTCCACTGCACGATGAAACGATGCTGAGCCACATCGTGGTAGGTGTAGACTTTGTTCGAGGCGCTCTGCTCAAGGTCGTCGTAGAAACCGGCGATCATTGCGGAAGGCGAGGCGGAGCTCGGAATGTTGAAGTTCCGAAACAGTGTCAGCGAGGTCTCACCCATGGAGAGCCAACCATTGGAGCAGATGGAGATCTTGTCGTAGCTATCTCCGTAGTATTGGAAATCGAAGGGCAGGCTAAGCGTTTTCGTATCGTCCTGCGCCCAATCGAAATCCGTCAGGCCCAAATCTGTTCCCGAACCGCCCTGATTGGGATCGACTTCGATCCAGTCATAGACCGGTGCCTGATCGTAGTCCGTGTCCGTGTTGTCGAAGGCGTAGTAGCCATAGGCGTCGGGTCCCGTGGGTTCACCGGCACCCGTGGATCCCACCATCAACGAGAACTCCACCTGATCGGTGGCGCCATCGTTGAAGGTGAGCATGAGCGTGAAGTTCGCCTGATGCCCTTCAACGCAGTCCTCGTGCACCGTCAGTTGGAAAGCGGCGCTGCTATTTTCGGCGCTGCTACCCGCGGTGATGAGTCCATAGCTGGCTTCAGGCTCATGGAAAACGACCCAGGGGCTGCTGCTTCCCAGCATGCCCGTCACGGCCATGGCGTGAATGTCGCCGTCATTTCGAATCATCAAGCTCAGTTCGCCGCTCTGGCCAGGATCCAGGCTCGAGCCCTCGGACCAACTGAAGTTTTCGTAGGCGAATTCAGCGCTATGAACTTCCAGTTGAATCAGCGAGGACCAGGACTGGAAGCCATTGGTGGCCATGAGATCGAGATTGATCAAGTGGCCGTTAGGTGCATCGTCGGCCACGATGAAGTCGTAGTCTTCAAGACTCCAGACTTCCGCGCCGGCTGCAATGTCGCCGAAGTCTTCATTGCCGTCGACGATGCTCACGAAGGGGTCATCGCTGCTCAAAATGGCGCTCACGCCGGTTGCTGTAGCGCTACCAAGATTCTTCAAGGAAACAGGCAACTCGATCGTTTCGCCGGGGTTCAGCTGACCATCGCCATTGCCCTGGCTGTCGTCGAGATTGTCATCGTCCACCACGTAATTTTCCACGGTCGGGAAAGTGGACACGGTACCCAGAGCTAAGCTTTCCATGTAAGGCATGTGATTGAGCTTCATGACCGTCACGTACAAGATGCCCGAGGTCACATCGGCCAGCGGCAGGTTCGCTTCGCCCAGGTCGTTGGTGTATTGCGTATGGCTGTACTCACCCTCTTTGTAGATGGCCACGCGGGCGCCTTCCACAGGCAGTCCGCCCGAAGTCACCGTAACAGGCACCGCACTCGCACCGGAGGGAAGGGCCGCGGGGTGTGAGACGTTCAAATCTTCCGGATAGGCGGACCAGAGCTGGGTAGCCGGATCGCCCATGAGGTTGTTCCACATGGACCAAATCTCAACCTTGTTCGGTTCGGAAAGCTGATAGTTGTTGTAGAGCTCGAACTTCCCTCGTGTGTGCGCAGATCCTGTTCGATGATCCGCGCCGTTGATCGCACCGTGCCAGGCACCCATGTAGTAGCAGTTGTTGTAGCGTGTATGTGTTCCGATGGTTGCGGTGCCCACGGAAGCAATACCACCGCCGTTAGGCGCGCGGAAGAATGCTTCGGAGCGGCAGTTGCTGTCGCTCGCAAAGCTTCCGGTATCACAGGTCACGATAATCGAGAAAGGAAGCTCTTTCCCATTGTTCAAATTCATGATGTTCGAGGAACTCATGCCACTCATGAACCAGTATCCGCGATAACCGAAGGCGCTAAGGCCCTGATTGATGCTCGTGGTCATCAGACTTACGAAGTTGCCGCCCCAGATGGTGTCGACTTGAGTGTAACCACGAGATAGCAATTGCTCTTTGAGCCACTGATTCACGTAGATGGTCGATATTCCCGAACTTGAAGGATCGCCGGTGACGCCCGCGCGGGTGAACCATCCGCTATCGGTGGTGGGTGGGTTGGTTTCGTAGGTGACGATCTTGTCGACGACATCTTCTAGTTCAGTATTGCTACTTACCGACAGGCGGCCGATGTGCACGTCGGCGAGAACGTCGTCGCCCTCGATCATGGAGTAGTAGTGATCGCCTTCGCCGCCGTATCCGGAGATGCTTTCATAGAAGCAGGCCACGCCAATGAATCCACCAGCGTCTCCCACGAGGGCTACGTATTCCAGCGGCGGATCGGCGCTTGCGTAGGTGGCATCGATGTAATCTTCAATCTGCCAGTTGCTGGTACCCGTTTCATCGGTGGAAGCCGTGATGACGTTGTAGCCCTGCTTCTGACGCAGTTCGATGAGCGGATCGAGACGCCCGAGAATCCCCGACACGTTGTCGTAGATCATCAGGTAGGTTCCGGGTCCGACCTTGGTTTCGCCTTCACGGAAAAAACCGGAATCCTCGTAACCGAGAATCATATCCTGGTAGAGCAGGTGGAACGATTCGGGAATGAATTCGGCGGGCGCAACTCGGTCGCTTTCAAATTCGATTTCCACTTCCATGCGGCGTGTCACGCGCATTTCCCGCGTCACAGGGTCGTAGTGCACAGGATTTATCAACATGCTCGCAACCCGGAGTCCGCGCATCATGCCGGGATGGGCGATTTCGGCCAAGGGCAGCGGATCCAGGGAGGGCCTTAGGTAGGCACTTTCGTCCATGGTGAAACTTTCGGCATCGTCGGGCTGAACCGGAAGAAGACGCATGTTCTGAAAGGTCTCTTCCTCACGAGAAATCACATTCACTCTCGCGTTGGTTCCAGGCATGGCGATGAGTTTGCTGATAACGGGCAGTCCGGGGTGTCCAATAGCTCCGCGAATGTTCCCTTCGGGGATACTCACGGCGTCGAATAGTTCACCGCCCGCTTCGATCTTTTCGAGGGCAAGCTCGTCGAGTTCGAAGGAGAGACGCAGACTCTGTTCATCCTGTGAGACGACTTTGAACTCGGGGGCCTTGGTCGTGGCCGACTCGTCCGCGTCGAGCTGGCGAAGCTGCACCTCCCCGAAAGCACCCAAGCTAAATAGGAATAGAGAAAGCACAGTGATAATGAGTGTGAAGGGCGATCGCATGATGCCTCCGCGGAAAATGGGGACAGGGGCCGTTTTGGCGGCGTGAAGGTGGTTAATTATAGCAGATCGAACAGGAATATCCCAAGACTTCCCGGCCCTTTACCTATGAAGCCAAGTTGCTATACTGCCCCGGTCTATCCAAAATCTTCAACAGCCCGAGGAGTCCGAAATGATCCCCTTCCTGACCGAAGAGAACCTGAAATGGAAAGAACTGGCCCGTGAGGTCGCCGAGAAGGTGGTTCGGCCTCTGGCCGCGAAGTACGACCAGTTGCAGGAATACCCCTGGGAGGTGAAGGACGCCATGGCCGAAGCCGGCTTGCTCGGCGTTTGGATTCCCAAAGAATATGGCGGTCACGGTGCCGGAGTTTTGGACCTTTGCCTGGTGACCGAAGAGCTGAGTAAAGCCTGTGGTGGAATCGGCGTGGCTTTCGCTGTGAACGCGCTGGGTAGCTTTCCCATTATTCTGTCGGGTACGGAGGAACAGAAGAAGCACTACCTGCCGCAGATCGCCAAGGGCGAGAAACTTATCGCCTTCGGCCTCAGCGAGAAGTTCGCGGGATCCGACGCGGGCAGTCTTCGCACGCGGGCCGAGAAGAGCGCTGGGGGTTGGATCATCAACGGTGAGAAAAAGTGGACCACAAACGGTGGGATCGCCGAGATCTACTCGGTCTTCGCGGTAACCGATCCGGAAAGCCAGCGTGCGCGCATCTCGGCTTTCATTGTGGAGAAGGACGACCCGGGTTTTTCCATCACCAAGATCGAAGACAAGATGGGTATTCGCGCGGTGCCCGTCGTAGAATTGGATTTCGAAAATTGCGAAGTGCCGGAAGATCGCCTGCTAGGCGGCAAGACCGGCCAGGGCTTCAAGCAGGCCATGATGACTCTCGACCGCGCCCGTCCTGGCGTGGCGGGTCAAGGCGTGGGTCTGGCCCAGGGCGCGCTGGATTATGCCGCGGTCTATGCCAATCGCCGCCAGCAGTTCGGCAAATCCATCGGCAGCTTCCAGATGATCCAGGGAATGCTGGCCGATATGAGCGCTCGCGTGGAAGCGGCCCGCTATCTGGTCTACGCCGCGGCCAAGAACATCGACAACGGCGCCAGCAATATTAGCGCACTGGCCGCCCAGGCCAAGCTCTTTGCCACCGACACGGCCATGAGTGTAACCACCGATGCGGTGCAGATCTTCGGCGGCTACGGCTACATGAAGGACTACCCCGTCGAAAAATTCATGCGCGACGCCAAGATCACCCAGATCTACGAGGGTACAAACCAGGTGCAGCGAATGGTCACCGCCCGCCACGTGCTCAAGGGTGCGCGAGATCTGAAGCACCTCGAGGAGTTCATTCCCAATGAAGTGCAGAAGGATGTGGATTTGGGGACTGAGGACTGAGAGCTGGGAACTGGGAACTAAGAGGGTGGGCTCATAACCCAAAGGTCATAGGTTCAAATCCTGTCCCCGCCACCTTATAAAGCCCTTTCTGCAATGACTTGCAGAGAGGGTTTTCTTCTGCCTTTCGTCAGATTTGACCAAACTCAATCCCAGATACCACAAGGCGGATGACATTAATCTTTCTGAGAAATGAGGAAGATGGGACTCCTACAATCAGACCAGCCGAAGGAGGAGCTCAGCGAAGTAACGTCAGCTTCTGAGAGCTGCGGCCATCGGGGCCATCCAGTACCACGAAGTAGAGACCACTGGGTACTTCACGGTCCTCATCGTCACGGCCGCTCCAGTGGAAATCGCGATGACCAGCCTCTGACCAACCCTCGTGGAAAACCTTGAGTTGCCTGCCCGCCACGTCATGGATGGCCAGCTTGATGACGGTAGACTCATCAAGCCGAAGTGAGATGACGGTCTGTGGATTAAAAGGGTTGGGATAGGCGGGATGCAGCTGCACAGCTAGTAGAGAAGCATCCTCGATACCGGTCAGCGTGCAGTCCTCACCAAGAGCGCCCATGAGCACGCCGCAGTCGTTGTTCTCAGGCAAACAGGCCGATTGCGAGGAGAGGGTAAGAATCCAATTCTCGTAGTCGCAGAAGTAGGGGTTCGAGGAGATGTTCCCGTTGAGGCCTGTCTGGTCCTCCATCTCGCCCGAGTAGTTGCCACCCGTGTTGCCGTAGACGTCGCTGCAGGCGATCTCGATGCTGCTGGAGGCGTCCCGCAAGAGTCCGGGTCCCTGGTTAAAGGCAATGATCGAACTTTCGATCCAGGCGCTACCGACCGTGCCGCAGAGGATTCCGGCTCCGTTCTGCTCCATACCGTAATTGCCCACCACTGTGGAGTGAGACATCGTGAAGGCTCCATAGGAGGATGCAACGATAGCTCCTCCTGAACCAATTCCTGCACCATTGGAGTAGAATTGGGAGCTACTGATAGAGGAAACACCCTCATCGGGTGCATACTTGAACAGACAGGCGCTGCCATAATACTCAGAAGAGTTGCTGAAGAAGGTACAACTGTCGATTGTTGCAAGCCCCGAGATGGAGAGGGCGCCGCCGTACTTGGCCTGATTCTCGCGGAAGACGCAATTCGCTAGGTAGACGGTAGAACTGCTGTGAGCGTAGATTGCCCCACCCCAGTCGTCGATCGTATTGCCCTCGAACAGGCAATCCTCGCAGACGAGCTGGTTCTCCGTATAGCACTCGATCGCTCCACCAAAGATATCGGCAACGTTGTCGATGAAGGAGGTTCTGCGAATTGTGGGAGAGGAAAAGTCACATCCGATTGCCCCACCACTTCCGCTGGCCATATTCCCCTGAAAGAGGCAATCCTCAACAACAGTGGATGAATAATCAAGGTTCAATCCAACATCTCCGATTCCTTCATTCTCAAGCAATACGAGGTTGCGGAGTGTTGGGCTAGCATTGTCACAAGTGATGCCGCCACCAGGCATGGTGAGGGGTTCTTCCCCATGCGTGATCGTCAGCCTCTCCACGAGTGAGGCCTCCGTCTCCCCGCTGTGGAAGTGCATGCCGATGTCCTGGAGCTGGCAGTCGATGACCGTCTCGGAGGGATCACCGTCACCCCTCAGAGTCAGGTCCTTGCCTCCGAAGTCCAGCCGGCGATTGCCCTCACCTTGGTAGGTCCCAGGTGCGAGTTGCACCGTGTCGCCGACCGCGGCCGCATCGATGGCGCTCTGGATCGTGGGGAATAGGCCTGTGCCGTCCGGGAAGACATGGAGAGTCGCCCCTTGCGTGGTAGTCAGAAGGAGTAGGAGAGCAAGTAATGATATCGGGAAACTGCCTTGCAATGGTCATCTCCGTTCATCACCTACAATTATACCTGAATTCCGCCCGGAATAAAATGCCCCGCCGAAAGCCGGCGGGGTTAAAGCATTTACTAGTTGCGGGTTAGGACTTGCACTTTCGCCCATAGGCTATGGCTCGGTTCGATGGCTTCTAGTTGGGCACAGTCAGCCTGATTTTCGGCGATTGCCCCCAAAATCAGTGTTGGCTCCTGCTGCCCACCCGCCAGGCAGTGTCGCAATGTCGCCGTGAGATCCAAAAAGAGGTCTTCCGACACTTCCCCGAATCCCAATTCCGAGACGAAATCCGTTTTTCTAGCGGGAACCGTTGGTATGCCGTCTTCCAGGTGGGCGACCTGCATTGCAAAGTGGCTCTCCTCGCAACCGGGCTTGCGTCGAGCTCGAACCGCAAGACTTGCCTTGACGAAGCTTGCTTCTGTGACTTGCTCCGGTAGATCCAACACGAAGCCGGGATATGTCCTTTCCCCGATGGAAAGCGTGAGCAGTTCCTCAATCGCGATCTCGATTTCGAACGTATCGGTCTGGCCAACAACGGGGAGGCTCAGAGCGATTAAGGCAATAAGTAAAGACTTTTTCATGCGAGGCCTCCTTTAGTGGACCAGAACCAGTTTGGTATTTTCAACCTTGCTACCCATTCTCAGAGACAGGAGATAGACTCCGGAGCCTGCCTGGCCCCCTGAGTCCATCCTACCCGACCACTCGATTTCATGTTGCCTCCCATCGCCCTCGCCCTCGAACAGGGTCGCGACTCGTCGGCCCGCGATATCGAAGATCACAAGCTCACAGGAAAGTTCACCTTCGGGAAGTGTGAACTTGATCGTGCAGCTAGGATTGAATGGGTTGGGAAAGACCGAAAGCCCACTTGCCTCTGTGGGACCTCCCGGAGCGATCAGAAAATCGGGCCCACCGGCGCCGGCTGGACATTCCGTATGATATTCTTGCCAATAGTCCACACTGCCATAGAAATCACTCGGTTCCGGGTTCTGCTCGTACCAGTAGTTAAGTCGGGCGGGCAAGGTATAGCTAGATAGATTGCAGACTTTGAAAGCCGATCCATCGATGCAGTTGTCGCCTTCTTCGCCGGTTGGCGTGTCTCCCAGGTCCACCTGTGTGTTCCCGCTTGCGTAAACACCGCAGGCCGCTCCCTTGACCTCACTTGTACGTAGTGTGATTTGAGCGTCGTCCTCGGCCACAACGCCACGATTAAAACCAAGGAAGGTGCAATTCTCCGCATCGACGACGCCTGTTTCGCTGGCCAGAAGGCCCAGCTTCAGAGTCAGGCCCGCCCACTGTCCGGCTTCAGCGCTGACATCGTGGAGGGTCACGTCGCCGTCAGGCACTTTGAGAGCCGTATAGGCGTCATAGATGACGACATTATCGAGGGTGGAAGTTCCCACAACCTCAACGGCGACGCCCGAAGGATCCTGCTCCATGTAGACTTTGGAGTTCAGATAGTTGGCGTTTCGGAGCGTGACGAATGGTGTATTCGACAGAGTAACATTGTCGAATACACCGTATTGGCTTTGTCCAGGAGAAGACCGTTCGCCGTATTGGAGAAAGTGACATTGACATCAGAAAAGCTAACTTCGCCAACCGATCCGCAACACATGCCAGGGGAAGTTTCGACTTCTTTGATCCCCAGGACATCAGCGTTCTCGATATCGAGTTGGCCTCCTAGAACCACCGTGATGCCATCCCATTCTGTTGATAAGCTGGCGGAAGCCATTTGGGTACGTTCACCTGTGGCGTCACCGACAACAAGAGTTCCCTCGATCTTGAACCCAACGTTGTGACTAACGACATCGGGATCCGCGAACCAGATTTCCGTCCCCGGCAGAATGGTTGCAGTCACGCCATAGGGGACGGTTTCCCATTCGTCCACGCATAGGAATTTCGTGTTTGTCGGCAATGTGACATCAACAGAAAGATCCAGATCGCTCGGCACAGCTCGATACCGGTACCTGAAGGGGATGGATTGCGACCAGAGGGCTCCCTCGGCGGCATCGATCTCCGACAATGAAGCAAGGAGAACCACGCTCTTGAAGCGAGCGCCGAAGCAGGGCACTTCTACTTCGACAACCGTGCCGATATCCGGTTGAGGAACGAAGATGCTGTCGATGAGCACGGCAGTCTCACCGTGCATGTCTAGGTCTTCGATGTGGTTGGGATAGCCAAGCACCCAGAAATGGAGAAGCTCGTTTCCGTTCGGGGTCCAATCGAAAGGCAGACCTTCAGCTTCGCAATCACAGAATTCTTCTAGTTCGATCTCCACCTGCAAGTTGTAGCACTCGCCTGAGTCAAGGATGGACTCATCCGCATAGAATGGAAGCACTTCGAATCCGAAGGCCTCGAAAAGTAGTTCCTTGCGTAGTTCAAAAAAGGCGGAAGGATCCGAGCAACTCGACCCAACCCTGTCCCAGGTAATCGGACCCTCCTCTGTCACCCATGAAGTGGAGACCTCTGCATAGTAGGGGCGCACGAACGCATCGTCGCAACCCCAGCTGCCATCTTCTTCCGTGTCGTGGAAGAAGTGAAAGTTGTCGCGGATGGATGAATCCTCGTCTTCCGGCATGAAGATGGACACATCGCCCATCAAGTGCCC
>JACNKJ010000396.1 GCA_014382085.1 bacterium | reverse complement strand
TGGGATTGAAGGGGTTGGGCATGTTGCCTAGCAGCATGCTGCGGGAGGGCGCATGTCCATCCTCGACGGCGGTGGCGTCGCCGCCCAGTCCCCAAAGTTCCACATTGTCGATGTTCCAGCCGCTATAGAGCCAGCTACCGTCAGTGGTTCCCATGGTCCAGCGCAGGTAGACCGTGGATTGACCGTCGGCGATATCGGAGATGTCGGACTCCACATACTGCCAGCTGCTGTCGGTGATTTCCTCGCCATTGGTCCAGACCTGCGTCCAGTCGCTGCCGTTGTTGCTGGCGTAGATGGTGGCGTGGTCGTAGGCGGGCTGCTCAACATTGAGCCAGCGACGGAACTTGAGACTCACCGCAGACAGGCTTGAGCAATCGAAGGCCGTACTGGTGAGATGCGTCTCGCTCATGTTGTTCGTGTAGTCGCCGCTAAGGTTGTAGCCGTAGACGTAGGCGCCGTCGAATCCCGCATTGGGATCGGCGTTACCGTGGTCCGCGCCGCCCGATCCGGTGGGATCGCCGAAGGCCCAAGTGCCCTGGGTGCTCCAGCCCGGATCGCTGTCAAAGTTTTCGGCGATCTGCAATGAGGGCACACCAACGTTCAAGCTGACGGGACGAGTGGTGTCGCCGTCGCCGGTGCTGGTGTTAGTGAAGCTGACCGTGGCGCTGTAGCTACCCTCGGCGAAGCCGTTGGCGTTGGCATTGATGCTCACCGTCACGTTGGCGCTGGCGCTGGGGGCCAGATAGCCGCCGCTGTTGCTCACATCAACCCAGTTTGCATCATCACTGACGCTGAAGTTGAAGCCGGTGTCGCCCGCATTTTCGATGGTGTAGACAAGGCTGCTCGGCGTGAAGGGACCGCCCTGGTCGCCGCCCGCATCCAGGCCTGTGCCGGGAGTCACCTGCATGCCGGAGGCGTAGGGATCCCAGGTGTCCAGGGTCATGGCGCCGCTTCCAAGGGGATCCAAGTAGGTGCTGAGCCCATTGGTCCAGGAAACGGAGAGGCGTCCGTACCAGTCGGAGGTCTGGCTGCTGCAGGACGCATATCCACCATGAAGCTGGCCGATGATCTTGTGATCGGGACTGTAGAGCGGCGAGCCGGAGGATCCGGGCTCGGTGGTGCCATCGTCCCAGTCGGTCACGCGAATGTGAGTTCCGTCACCGGGTACGCTGTTGTTCAGGTAACTGGTGGTGGTGGTGGGGTCATTCTCGAAGCTGATGGCCTTCTCATCGGTGCTGGGATGGTGAATAGCCACGGCGGAGTTCTGATCACCGCTGCTGCGGTCCCAACCTGAGTAGGTCACGGCATGAGCGGGATTCAAAGGCTCTTCGAGCTCCACGAGGGTGAAATCCGAAGCCGAGTAGGATACGCGATGAATGACGCCCGAGTTGAACTGGCTCAGGCTGCCGCAGCACTGGTCGCCGCAATTGGGGCTTTCAAAGTTCCAGTAGATCACCACTCCCTGGTCGTTTCCGGTGCTGACGCCGCAGTGATTCGCGGTGAGGAAGTAGGGGGTGCCGTCCTGGGCGGTGTTGTTGATCATGGCGCCGGAGCAGTACCAGGTGCCGTTGACGGTGTAGACGCCCGAGGAGGGAATCTCACTGCGCCAGGGATCACCCTCGGGGCAGACCACGTCGTTGTTGCATGAGCCGCTGCGATCGTGATTCTCACCGAAGCCGCGGTAGCCCACGTTGACCGAGCCGATGATCAGCTCAACGCGTTCCATGGCTTTTTCGGAAACGGTCAATTCCACGACGATGTCGTCGGCCAGAACTACCGGCGTCCAGAATTCGCCATGCGGAGAGTTGTCATTCTGCGTGAAGGGACGCAGGACGTAGTTTTCGTCCGCCGAGTAAATGAGCAGGCTCGCGGTTTCGGGAAGAACGAAACGCGAGAAGCCAAGGTTCAGGGAGAGCGCACCGGGGGAACTGATGCGAAGGCGCCAAAGATGATTTCCATCGCCAAGATTTTCCCAGTTGCCGCGATCGGCCAGTGAGGTAGATCCCTCGAAGGGAACCGCGAAGCGCGGGGGCAGTCCGTCCTGCTCGCGCTGGTCGTCTTCCCAAAGCTCGTCTTCCACGTTAACGGTGGGGACGGCCATGTGGTCGATGGCGCTGACGTCTAGGACGGTGTAGTGATTGGGCGCGGGGCTGGTGGTCACCGCCAGGGCCGTCGAAGCGACGGTCGTGATCAGTGCGAGCCCGAGTAGGGTTTTCAGCAGGCGCATTTGTCTCTCCAAGTGATTGGGATACATGACGTTGAAGGCTTGGGGAATAGCCCTAAGGGCGAATTATACCACACTATTGCCGTTAAAGCGACTTCAATGAGGGAGTTAAAGAATTTTATCTAATTGCCGCTGGAAATTGCTCATAATACCCTACTTGCTATATTGCTCGAGAATTTACGAACCAAGGATACTCAAAGAAAACGGAGCCACGATGGATTGCCTCTGCGATCTAGATAAAAAGGACATCGAAAACAAGCTCGAGGCGATCAAGAAGTTGGTGGATAAGCCACGATTCATCTGCGTCAAGTGCGCACGGGCAGCCAACAAGGAAGACTTGGTCTGCAAGCCTGTAAGTATAAAGCCTATTGATGATTCTCCCTGAGGCGCGCCATCGGCGTCATTCCGCTTCAGCCATCTGCGAAAACGGCCGCGCTCGGGAGCGCGGCCGTTTCTAATTGCGTGAAATGGACTACATGCCGTCAATCACCGCATTGAAGCTGGCGCTGGGCCGCATGGCCGCCTCCGCCTTGGCATCATCGGGATGGAAGTAACCACCGATGTCCACCTGCTGACCTTGGGCCGCCAGCAGTTCTCCGGTGATGATCTCTTCCTTTGAAATCAGATCCGCAGCGATGACTTCGAAGCGAGCCTTAAGTTCTGCGTCCTTATCCTGGGCAGCGAGAGCCTGA
The DNA here is from genome assembly GCA_014382085.1 of bacterium. Taxonomy (GTDB): domain Bacteria; phylum Krumholzibacteriota; class Krumholzibacteriia; order JACNKJ01; family JACNKJ01; genus JACNKJ01. The sequence continues at coordinate 163 of JACNKJ010000396.1, read as the reverse complement.
GCCCAGTAAGGCGCTAGGTAGAAACGGCATCCGCGATTGTCAATCGCGTGCACCTTGCGCGAGGGGAAGCGCTCTTGTTCAAGATACGGAGCGATGGCCTTGACCATGGTTTCGTCTAAAATCGCAACCCTGGCATTGTTGACGCTGCCTGCCACCTGTTCCA
>JACNKJ010000395.1 GCA_014382085.1 bacterium | reverse complement strand
ATCGGAAACACTACCCTCATGCTCAGGCTTTCGATCAGGATTTTCATTTTCTGAAAACCGTGCAGACTATACTCAGCGAATAATTGGCCCACGCCAATGCTATTCACCGCCTCCAAAAACTAGGCGAGTTGAATCGCACGGTGTTCGACAGTATTCGCGCGGCCGTGCCGGCCATCGATGGTTTCGGCACGATCAACTACAGAAATCCTTCAGCGCTCGAACTCTTCGGAGAGAGACTACCCTTGGGTGGTCCCTTTAGGTTCGGCGACAGTTTCATGGCCGGTGACGGCGAAGAACTGGAGCTCGGCGAAGACGATTGGATTCAACGGGAAATCCAACTTTACGAGGAAGAGGATCGTCCGCCCCGGGAATTGCTGGTTTCTTCAACGAGGCTTTTCCAACGTCATCCCCAGGAAGTTGAGTTCGTTCTGGTCTTTGAGGATGTCACAGAATACAAGCGCCTCACCGCCGAGTTGCGCCGGGCCGAACGCTTGGCCGGCCTCGGAGAGCTTTCCGCAGGTGTGGCCCACGAAATACGAAACCCTCTGGCCGGCATCTCCATGATCACACAATTGCTGGGGGACAAGCTCGGTGAAGAAGACAAAGATCTTCAGGGTTACGTGGACCGCATTCTCGGCGAAACCGAACGCTTGAACCGCATCGTGCAATCGCTCTTGGAATTCAGCAGGCCCAGCGAGCCCATGATGACCGTGTTCAACCTCTATCAAGAAATGGGATCGGTGATCGATCTGGTCAGGTCTATGGCCGAAAAGAAGAACGTATATCTGGAGCTGCCCGACAGCGGCCAGGAGATCATGGTCTGGGCAGATCGTGGGCAATTGCAGCAGGTCTTTCTCAATCTCCTGCGAAATGCAGTGGAAGCTTGCGAGGAAGGCCAGACTGTAGGCCTACGCATTGGAAGCGGCACCGTAGGCCGTGGGCGCAAACGAGTGATCGCCACGGTTTGGGATCGGGGTCCCGGTGTGCCGCCCGAATTTGAAGAAAGACTCTTTAATCCCTTCTTCACAACCAAGGCCGAGGGCACGGGTCTGGGCTTGGCAATTTGTCTAAAGATCGTGCAGGAGCACGGGGGAAGCATCACCTATCGAAGCGGGACGGAGGGCGGATCGGAATTCATCATCGATCTGCAGCCCGCTCCAACGTCGAGCAACTAGGAGACATCGTGAGTCAGACAATTCTTATCGTCGATGATGAACCCGCCCTTCGTTTCGCTCTCGTGGAGACCCTGGAAAAGGAAGGGCACCGCATTATCGAGGCTGGCGACGGGGTGGAAGGACTGCGCAAAATCCAGGATGAAGCGCCGGATCTCGTCTTCCTCGACATTCGTATGCCGGGACTAACGGGCATGGAAGTATTGGAGCAAGCCCGTGCGAGTGGTTTTGACGGCCAGGCAGTTTTCTTAACGGCCTACGGCGAGATTGAAGACGCGGTGAACGCCATGAAACTCGAGGCTTTCGATTTCCTTACCAAGCCTCCCAAGTTGGAAAAGATTCGCATCATGGCCCGCAACGCCCTGGAAGCGGGACGATTAAAAAGAGCCAACCAGATTCTGCGAGCCCGCCGAGATCATGATGATCCCTTCAGTGATTTCATTGGCGAAAGCCCATCCATGAAAGAGCTTTTTGGGAAGATCGAAAAGATAGGTCACAGCCAGGCCACGACAGTGCTAATTCAAGGTGAAAGCGGCGCTGGCAAGGAACTGGTGGCGCGGGCAATTCACGACGCCAGCGAGCACGCCACGGGTCCCGTGGTGGAAATCAACTGTGGAGCCATTCCTGAAACATTGCTTGAGAGCGAACTCTTTGGATATGAAAAAGGAGCCTTCACCGACGCCAAGGCGCGTAAAAAGGGACTCATCGAGGCCGCGACTGGAGGCACACTCTTTTTGGATGAGATCGGCGAAATGGGCCTGCAGCTTCAAACGCGTTTGCTTCGTGTCTTGGAAAACCGAACCTTTAGGCGTGTAGGTGGCCTGGAAGATCTCAAGGTTAAAGCTCGTATCGTCGCGGCTACCAACAAGGATCTGAAGCAATTGTCCCTAGATGGTGGTTTCCGACAGGATCTTTATTATCGCCTTGGCGTGATTATTCTCGACATACCTCCTCTGCGCGCGAGGCCGGAAGATTTGATCCTGTTATCGAACTTCTTCATTGAGCGATTCAATCGGGAATTGGGCCGTAACGTTCAACCCTTGAAGGAAGATGTCCTGGCGGTTCTTAAGGCCTATGCATGGCCAGGCAATATTCGCGAACTCAAGAACATGTTCGAACGAATTCTGCTGCTGGAGACTGGGGATGTGATCAAGGTCAATCAACTGCCCCGTGAAGTTCGCGAGGGCGGTCCTTTGGAAGGTGAAAGTTTTGGAGTCTTCCGCCCCGAGCCGGTATCCGCAGTGGAGCTCAGGCACATCGAACGCACCCTGGAATATACCGACGGCAATAAGAGTCGGGCGGCAACATTGTTGGGTATTAGCCGTCAAACCCTTCGTGAAAAGCTGAAGCAGAAGACCCTGGTTACTGAAAACGATTGATCGTAACTGGCTGATTTGTATCCAGATTCCAGATTTGTGACCCAAGCCCCGGGATCTCCTTCCCGGGGCCTTCTTGCTCAAGGAAACACTTTAGGATAACTCTCTATTGCGTTGATATAGAACCTGATAGGCGTGACGTTATCGGAAGCTAGGGGGAGTGATCTTCCACCATGCGGAGCTTTTTTCCCATGGGCATGGAAATTGATTTTCCAGGCCTGGAGAAGGGAGCTTCAAAGTGAGCGAGAAGAAACTGGCAAGTGCTTTTATCATCGCGGCCGTCCTGGTGACGCTACTGGGTCCCTTGGGGATTCATAGCAGCGGCGCGGATGCCTTCCGCTCTCTCCCCATCGACTCCCTTGAAATGGAATCCGCTTGGTTCGAGGAGCGGGTGGATCGCGCCGAGCCTCTTAGCCATGAGGAGGGCTTTCGGCTTTTAACCATGGCCCGGTCATATTTGGCACTGGGTCTTTTTGATATCGCCGAAAGCTGGTTCCTGCGTCTGGCTCAGGGTGATGTGGACAGTTTCTA
>JACNKJ010000147.1 GCA_014382085.1 bacterium | reverse complement strand
TGCCCTGCTAGTTTGGAAAGAAATAGGGTGCACTTTCATCCACTGAACGCTTCTCTCCCGTTTTCCAGTCGATGATGTTGTAACCGCCTGCGTCATTGGGAAACTTGAAATACCTTACCCCGTCAGCATAGAGTAGCTCCTTCGCATCACCAATTTCTGCGAAGACTCTCATTGTATGAAAGAGCACCGTCTCCGATGTCCAATCCACTTTAATTGTTTTCGTCACCCACCCCTCAATTTTAACTTCACATACCCGACCATATTCGATGTTCATGAGAGCCACAAAATCACCTTTGATGTCCGCAATTGCCGGAGTGGCAAGGACACTGAAGCCAATCACACACACTGTTAACAACAGAAACAGAGCTCTCCTCATCGTTCACCTCCAGAAACTTGAGTGTTTGAGGTCTGCTATAAATTCCTTCCACAATGCTTGCAGACAACCGCTTCATTTCGAACTAGTTCTGCGCAGAAAGGACACTTCTTCAGTTCACCTGATTGCATATTTCGCTTTTCAATTTCTTGCTTATCAACGGAAACGACCAACGCGAAAATGATTCCAAGTGGTCCTAGCAAAACCCCTAGTAGAAACCAGCCACATCCGCTCCTGCCCTTGTTCGTTGCAATGACCGCCGCGATGATTCCGCAAACAAGCCATATCACCAATAACTCCAACAGATCCCCCTTCCTTGAAATACATGATCGACGAGCAGGGATGGACTTTTCCCTCACCAGCACAGATTAGTATATCTGAGGGGTGACTTGTCAATAGGCAGGGCGAAAAGACTGAATCCGGAAGGGCCAACGACCAGGTCGGAAAAGATGCCCCGGTGGAGGCATCTATTTCTGTCCCACTCGGTGAACGGTATCCTCGAATGACCCGGTGCCTGGAAAGCATGGGGTGTTTCCGGGCACGTCGGACGTCATCGCCACCTCACTCGTAACCCTGGATCTCCTATGCCAAGAACTCCCCGAAGGGAACGGTCGTTGCAATCGCTGGACGACGGCCATGAGGGCCGCCTAGCGAGCAAGGAAGGGAATCATGCGCAAGATCATGTTCATCGGGGTGGCTATTCTGGGGATGATGACCACAACGATCAGCGCTTCGGAAGTTTTCACCTTCACTCCGGATCCTGAAGACCTCAACGACCTCGATCACTACAAGTGGTACACTTGGGGCATTGATGTCACCTGCCTCGACGCGCGAATCATTGACGAAGTTGAATTGCGTTTCGAGAACATCAGCAATTGGGACAACGACACGAACATCCTGTATCTCCACCTGCTTGACACCGCCGGGCTCGGTGTAACCATTGGGGACGATGACCAGGACCCTGCTGATCATTTCGACGGCATGGGGCCCCTCATCGATTCCTGGGTGGACGAAAACGGCGCGGGCACGTCCGAGACATTGAGTTTTTTCTTCTCGGACTATGGCCTGATCGATGACGCGCAGATTTTCGTACTGGATGGATTGCTGGGCATAGGACTCGATCCCGACTGCCATTACTTCAACGATGGCGTTTCTCTGATCATCACCGCTTCGGGTGAAACGGCGACGGAAGATCTGAGTTGGTCGGATATCAAGGGAAGATTCTGATTCCAAAACCTTCGGCTCTGTCCGAGAGGTTTTTGAAATCGCCGGGCGACGGAGCGCCCGGCGTATTTCATTTCAGCAAGGTCAGGTGACTGGCCAAATCCAGTCGCATGCCCGCGAGCCAAAGCAAGGTCTCGCCATTTTCGTCGATGAGAACGGTGAGCGGTAGTTGCTGCCGCGGATTCTTCACGCCGAAGAACGATTCCGCCTCCGATGGATTCAGGGTCCAGGCTCCCTTATCGGGACGATTTCCCTCCACGCCGCGAAGCTGCACAGGAATCAGCGCCACATCCTGCGGGCGGCCCAAGGCCTCGAGATGCCGGATGCTGGGTTCATGACCGGCCAAGGTCAGCACCAGCAATTGCGCCTCTCCCTTGGCGAAACGCCCTAATGCACGGCTTTCTCCTCGCCGCTTAAGATAGAGCTGCCGTGTTGGCTGCCATTCCCGGCGCACCAGATCCTGGCGTTCGAGTTCATCCAGGGGAATTCCGAAGTCCACATCGAAACGCAGACTGTCGCCCGCCGCCAGGGAAAACGGATGAGAGACAAAGCGCGGCTCACCTCGGCCGTTTCGCTGACCCGCGAATAGCCACCAGTCGCCGGCGGGAAGCTCCCAATCAACCATGCCATTGCCTTCGGAGATTTGCCCTGTGTACCAAGGCTCGAAGTGACCGTCGGCGAAACGGGTCAGGCGCGTCTGGCTCCAGGTCTCGATTTCTGTAAAGGCTGCGCCGCCCGCGAAATAGTTCACGGCCACATAGGCCTCGGGCAGGGTGGCAATTTCCTCTTCGTCCTCTTCCAGTGGATAGGGAAGAAGCGTTTTCCAATCGCCATCCCAATAGTCTACGCCTTGCAGCCCGCGTTCCACGCGCGCGGGCCAGCCGTGGCGACGAAGCAGTCCTGCCAGGCAAACACGCGCTGAGGCCTCGTCCGCCCAACCCGAGCGCCAGCTTTGAGCAGGCGTGGCCACTTGACCGCCGCGGCTGTTCTCGGCCTTCTGCACGTGCTCGCGAAACTTCGTCAGCAGATCCTGAGGACCGGCGTCATCAATACTTGGCAGCTCCGTCCACCAGTCCAGGGTACCGGCCTGAAAGAGGATGCGTGGCGACAGCACGAATTCATCGAAGAGGCTGTCGGGCAAGGTCGTGCTTTCAGCGAAGGGAACAATTTCATCGAGGATGTCTTCCAGGGCCATGGGATCAATCTCGTAGAAATCCTTCACATCCATCTGCAAGGTAAGCGCGAGAGCCAAGGATTGTTGCTCGCAGCAGAGGGCAAGCACGGCCTCGGCCCAATCCGCCTGGGCGGCCCCTGCCTCGGCGAGCTTGGCCATGAGTGCTTCGCTTTCAGGATGCTCCGCCGCCAAGTTCTCCCACTGCCGGGAGATCTCGGTCAATCGAGTGCGGCGAGCGTCCTGTTTTGCCAGACGATCGCGATGCTGGATCCATGCGGCGTCTTCCTTGCCGCGATCGCATCCTCCGGTGGCTGCTTCGCCTGGACTGGGATATCGCAGCCATACCGGCGCATCCAAGAAATAGAGTTCGGGCTTGAGCGACAGCTTGGTTTCCTCGCCAGGCTTGATGCGAGCAAGGCCCGACCAGGGGCGTCCGGCAATTTCCGTCGTGACCAGGAAGTCACCCGGCCCCAAGGCCAAAGGCTCGCCTACGTGAGTGCGTCCCAGAACCATGGGCGCGCCGTAGTTGAACACGTGCACCCAGGCCCAGGCAGCTTCCTCGGCAAGTTCATCGCCGGGAGCCTCCACGCTAAGCCAGCCGGAATCGGTGTAAACGTCGCAACTATTGATCACGGTGGATCCGCCGGTCTGTCGATAGAGGAAGCCGGAAAGTTCCGGCGGCACGGGCGCTTCACCGTAGCCGATGGACAAGACCAAGCCGGCCCTCCTGGCCGTTCCCGTGAACCAAGCCTGGTCCAGACAGGCGTCGGGTTCACAGGCGCCCAGATAGTGCCAGCCATCTTCGCCCAACACTTCAACCCATGCGTGGTTGTTGTCGCCCGTGGTCCAGAAAGGCGTATAGCACTGGCGCGCGGGTAGTCCCACGCTTCGCAGGGCGCAGACCAGGAAGATGGTTTCTTCTTCGCAGCGACCGATTCCTCGTTCCATGGTGATGAGGGGCGTTTGATCGCGACGGGAGCTGGACTTGAAGGTGGCCCATTCACGGCAGAAGCGATTCACCTCAAGAGCCGCTTCGTTGTCGCTAAGACCTTCCACCCGCTCCGATAAGAGATCGAGTAGTTTTGAGCGCCAGCGCGAGGGCGGCTCCTGGCTCACGCGATGGGGAAGGACGAAAGCGTGAAAGGTGAAATCGTCGGTGCCGCCGCGACGCTGTGATAAGGCCAACTCGACGTTCTCCACCAGCATTTCCGCCGACCAGGAGCCCAAATCCGATGAGGGAAGCCAGGCCAGGAGAAATTCCAAGGCTCCGCGAGCCTCGGGCTCGGCCGTTTCCATCCACGCCCGCAGGCGAGACGATTCGTAGTGCCTTGAGAGATTGAGTTCCACCAGATCGGCGGTGACCTCGTCAGGTGGCCATTGCCACTCGCCCAAGGCGCAAAGAACGCTACCGAGAAGAAAGAGGATGGCGAAAACGATACGCATGTTCACCTCGCTGGAAGGGTGAACAATGTAGCACAAGGGAGAATGAGGGGCAGGAATATCCACCTGAGGAAGGATCTTCCCAGGCCTGTTCAGCTAAAACGGAGAGTCTACTTCATTCCTCTCAAAATGAAGTCCATGATGCGCGTGGCCTCATCTTCCAAAGCATCATCCGTTTCGCTGAGAACCCAGTTGGTGGCGGCTTCATCGAGAAGTGCAAAGATACTTTTTGCGACGAACCAACTGTCGAGATCGGCGCGGAACTTTCCAGAGTCTTTGCCCTGTTCAATGACCTGCTGAATGCCCATTAGATACTCACGAAGCTCAGCGCGACTCGTTTCCTTCATGAAATGTGCGGAGTGTCGCATTTCAACTTGGAAGACTGTGGCCAATTCGCGATCTTTTCCAATGTTCTCAAGATGCAGTTTCAACAACAACAGCAGACGTTCTTCTACATCTTCGACTTCAAGAACCTCTTTCCTCCCCATATCCATGAAGCTTTTCATGCTCTCATTGAATATTGCGGCGAGAAGTTGCTCTTTGCTTTCGAAGTATAGATACACCGTACCGTCCGCCACTTTCGCGGCACGAGCGATGTCGGTGATGCGGGTGCGATAGAATCCTTGGCTGCTAAAAGCCTTTATGGCAGCATTGAGAATTCGTTCACGTTTGTTGTTGAGATCTACGCATTCAGCGGTGTCCATCCCACCTAACCTCGCGTTATCAGTCCCAAGCAGAAGTTCGAATCTATATTATAGCTGGGTCGAAAGTAAGTAAAAAACACCTTTTCGTCACTGATTGAGTTTTCTTCACGAACTTTGCTACAGATTTCCCTTGCGGGTGGCATGCCGCTGGCGGGAGACTTCGGAGTGTATCGTGGATTGAATGAAATTCAATTTGGAGGCTTATCGTGGCCCTAAACATCGACAAAGTGGCCGTCCTGGGAAGTGGAGTGATGGGAAGCGCCATCGCGGCGCATCTGGCGAATGCGGGGATTCCCTCGCTAATGCTGGATATCGTGCCTCCACAAGTTGGCGAAGGAGACGACCCAAAGGATCCGGTTTTTCGGAATCGCTTTGCAGCGAGCGCACTTAAGGCGGCGCTAAATGCGCGCCCCGCTCCATTTTATAGAAAAAACCTCTCCGATCTCATCGAGATTGGAAATTTCGATGACGACTTCGAGCGCATTGCCGAGGCCGACTGGATTATCGAGGTGGTCAAGGAGGATCTCGAGATCAAGCGCTCGGTGCTCAGCCGTGTGGCGGAGCATCGCCGGCCTGGCAGCCTGGTGAGTTCGAATACCTCGGGCATTACCATTGGCGCCATGGCCGAAGGCCTCGACGAAGACTTCCGCCGCCATTTCCTGGGCACGCACTTCTTCAATCCACCGCGCTATCTCTACCTGCTGGAAATCATTCCCACGGATGATACCGACAAGGGGCTGCTGGCGGATTTCATCGACTTCTCCGATCGAATTCTCGGCAAGGGAATCGTGCAAGCCAAGGACACGCCCAACTTCGTGGCCAATCGCATCGGTGTCTTCGGCATGATGGACGCCATCGCCGCCATGGGCGAACAAAAACTCGGCGTGGAGGAGATCGACTTTCTCACCGGCCCCATCGTGGGGCACCCCAAGAGCGCCAGCTTCCGCACGGCGGACCTAGTGGGCTTGGACACATTCGTGGCCGTAGCCGGCAATGTCTACAACGGCTGCCCGAACGATGAGTCGCGGGAAATTTTCGCGACGCCGACCATCCTGAAGAATATGCTCGAAGCGGGCTACCTGGGCGACAAGACAGGTGGAGGCTTCTACAAAAAGAGCAAGGACGCCGAGGGCAATCGGGTCATCATGACCCTCGATCTTGACTCGATGGACTACCGCGAAAAGCAGCGCCCCAAGTTCCCCGAGCTGGAAGCCATCCGCAATATCGAAGATATCGGCGAGCGCCTTCCAGCCCTCTTGGGAAGCAAGGGACGCGCGGCTGAATTCACCTGGCGCACGCTCAGCCGGTTATTCCAATACTGCGCATTTCGCATCGGGGAGATCGCCGATGATCCATCCCCCATCGACGATGGCATGCGATGGGGATTCGGTTGGGAACTCGGACCCTTCCAGAAGTGGGACATCCTGGGATTTACCGCCACCGCCAAGCGGATGAAGGAAGAGGGCCTGGAGCTGCCCGCCTGGATCGAGACCATGCTCGAAAAGAAAGCGGACGGTTTTTACAAGATCGAAGGCGGCAAGGTTTCGATTTGGGATCCATCCACCGGCGATTACAAAGAGCGAGTCAGCGACCCGGGACGCATCACGCTGGCTCACCTCAAGGCTGCCGGAGCGACGATCAAGAGCAACGCCGGCGCAAGCATCGTGGACCTGGGCGACGGCGTGGCCTGTCTGGAATTTCACTCCAAGATGAACACTCTGGGCCCGGACATCATCGGCATGGTGAGCAAAGCCGTGGCCGAAGTGCAAGCGAACTACGACGGTCTCGTCGTCGCCAATCAAGGTGAGAATTTCTCCGTGGGCGCCAACCTTATGTTGGTTCTTCAGGAAGCGCTGGAGCAGGAATGGGATGATCTGAACATCATGATCGCCGGTTTCCAACGCGCAACCATGGCGCTGAAGTACGCCCCCGTCCCCACGGTGGTCGCCCCCCACGGGCTCTGCCTGGGTGGCGGTGCGGAATTCGTGCTGCACGGACAGCGAACACGCGCCAGCGCCGAAACCTACATAGGATTGGTTGAAGTGGGCGCGGGCGTTCTGCCCGCAGGTGGAGGCTGCAAGGAACTCTATCTGAGAACCCTGGACCGTCACTCCAACAGCAAGGATCTCCTGCCCGTGGTGCAGAAGACTTTCGAAACCATCGGCATGGCCAAGGTGGCCACCAGCGCGCTGGAGGCCCGCGACTTCGGCTTCATGCGCGAGAGCGACGGCTTCTCCATCAATCGCGAAAGACTGGTGGGCGACGCCAAGGCCGCGGTCATCTCCATGGTCAAGGAAGGATGGAAGGCCGGCAAGCCCCTCACCAAGATTCCCGTCATGGGACGAGCGGGCGTGGCGGTGATCGAATCGGTTCTGCACAACATGCAGGACGGCAAATTCATCAGCGAGCACGATCGCAAGATCGGCCTGAAGGTGGGCACCATCATTTGTGGTGGCGATCTTACGGGCAAGCAAGATGTTAGCGAGCAATATCTACTCGACCTGGAACGCGAGCACTTCCTCTCCCTGCTGGGTGAGCGAAAATCACTCGAACGCATGCAGGCCATTCTCAAAACCGGCAAACCGCTGCGGAATTAAGGCTGCCGGATAAGAACTAGATCTGGTCGCGTTCGTTGTGCTTTGTGAATCAATGCAAAGAGCGACGACGAACGTGATGCCGGGTATCATGGAGGAGGAGCGATGATGCAGTGGTTTACAAAGCACACGAACCCGATGGGCTGGCGACCGAGCCTAGTTCTTATCCGGCAGCCTTAGGAGGCATGAAATGAGAGACACCGTCATCGTCGCCGCCACTCGCACCGCGGTTGGAAAAGCACCCCGAGGAAGCCTGGCAACAGTACGTCCCGACGACATGGCCGGCGCCGTGGTGGCCGGCATCATGAAAAACACGGGCTTGGATCCCGCTCTGGTAGAGGACCTGATTTTGGGCTGCGCTTTCCCCGAAGGTGAAGCGGGACTCAACATGGCTCGGCAGGTGGTTTTCCTGGGCGGCCTGAACAAGGAAACCACGGCTATGACCCTGAACCGCTACTGCTCCAGTGGGCTGGAGGCCGTGCATCTGGCCGCACTCAAGGTGGGCTGCGGCGTGGCCGACTGCATCCTTGCCGGAGGCAGCGAATCCATGAGCCTGATTCCCATGGGCGGCGCGCAGTACCGTCCCAATGCGAAACTGGCTCAGGACTATGCCGACAGTTACCTTAACATGGGGCTCACCGCCGAGCGCGTGGCCGAACAGGATGGCATCAACCGCGAGGATCAAGACGCCTTCGCCTTGCAAAGCCATCAGCGAGCCGTGGCCGCCATCGAGGCCGGGCGCTTCAAAGACGAGATTACGCCGCTCACTTTCGACCTGACAAAGCCCAGCGGCAAGGGCGCCAAGATCGCCAGCCAGGAAGTTAGCTTCGACACCGACGAGGGTCCTCGCGCCGACAGCAATGCCGCCGCCTTGGCCAAGCTTCGCCCCGTGTTCAAACAGGGTGGAACTGTGACGGCGGGAAACTCCAGCCAAATGAGCGATGGTGCGGCTATGCTCATGGTCTGCGACGCAGACTTCGCCAAGGCGCAGGGCCTCAAGCCCATCGCGCGCCTCGTGACTTACGCGGTGGCCGGCAATGAGCCCGAGCTCATGGGGCTAGGGCCTGTATACGCTGTACCCAAGGCTCTCAAACAGGCCGACCTCAGCCTGGGTGACATTGATATCATCGAGCTCAATGAGGCTTTCGCGGCGCAGGGGCTGGCGGTCATGCGCAAGCTGGATATGAATCCGGAAATCACCAACGTCAACGGCGGGGCCATCGCCATGGGCCATCCCTTGGGATGCACCGGCGCGAAGCTCAGTACCCAGGCTCTCTATGAGCTTGGCCGCCGGGGTGGACGTTATGCTATGGTAACCATGTGTGTGGGCGGCGGAATGGGCGCCGCGGGAATCTTCGAGAACCTGCAGTAGAAAGAAGGATGCGAGATGTCGGAGAACGGAATCATCAAGGGTTGTTCATTCCTAACCGAAGACCATCCCCTGGAGAAAGTCTTCATTCCCGAAGAGTTCAACGAAGAAGAGAAAATGATCGGCAAGCTCATCTACGACTTCGTCGAGGGCAGTGTCCTTCCCAAGTTGGACGAGCTGGAATCACTCAAGGAAGGGGCCATGGGCGCTACGCTCAAAGAAGCCGGCAAGCTTGGCTTGCTTTCGGTGGATGTGCCCGAAGAGTTTGGCGGGTTCGCCCAGACTAAAGCCGTGTCCATGCTCATGGCCGAGAAGCTGGCCAAGAGCGGATCATTCCAGGTAGCCTACGGCGCACACACAGGTATCGGAACCTTACCCATCGTCTACTTCGGCACCAAGGAACAGAAGGCGAAATACCTTCCCGGGCTGGCAACGGGTGAACTGCTTGGCGCCTATGCGCTGACCGAAGCCGGTAGCGGCACCGACGCCATGAACGCCAAGAGCAAGGCCCTGCTGAGCGAAGACGGCAGCCATTACGTGTTAAATGGCGAGAAGATGTTCATCACCAATGCGGGCTTTGCCGACATTTTCATCGTTTTTGCGAAGGTGGACGGTGATAAGTTCACTGCCTTCATCATGGATAAGGACATGCCCGGCCTATCCACCGGCACCGAGGAAAAGAAACTCGGCATCAAAGGATCGTCCACGCGCACCCTAGTTATGGAAGACGTGAAGGTGCCTGTGGAAAACGTGCTGGGTCGAGTTGGGCGCGGTGCGCAGATCGCCTTTAATATTCTCAACGTGGGTCGATTCAAACTGGGTGCGGGCGCCATCGGCGGCGCCATACACGCCATCGTCGACGCCGTGAGCTACGGCAAGGAGCGTCATCAATTCGGCCAGCCCATCACCAATTTCGGCATGATCAAGCACAAGATCGGCGAAGGCGCGGCGCGCTGCTTCGCGGGTCAGTCCATGGTCTATCGAACGGCGGGCTACATCGACCAGAACATCAGCACCCTGGACAAGGCCGACGAAAACTACGACGCCAAGACCATCGACGTGGGTGTGCGCGAGTACATGACCGAGTGCTCCATGATGAAGGTCTTCTGTTCGGAGGTTTTGGATTATTGCGTGGATGAAGCCGTGCAAATTTACGGCGGATACGGCTACTCGCAGGAATACCCGGCCGAGCGTTTCTACCGGGACAGCCGCATCAATCGCATCTTCGAGGGCACCAATGAAATCAACCGCATGATCATCGCGGGTGAAATGTTCAAGAAGGGCGCCAAGGGCGAGCTGCCTATTTTCCAGCAAGCCAAGGCTCTGCTCGATGAACTCATGGGCATGCCGTCGCTGGACGACGATGCCGATGACGGTTTCCTTTCCGAAGAGAAGGAACTTGTGGTCAAGGCCAAGAAGGCCGTGCTGCTGGGTCTTGGAACCGTGGCGCAGGAAATGGGCGAGAAGCTGAAGAATCCCATGGAACATGAAGAGCTGCTGGGTTTCCTGGCGGACATGATCATGGATCTCTACGGCATGGATTCGGCCATCAAGCGCAGCGAGAAACTTGCCGCCCGTGGCGAGGATGAAAACGCGAAGTTCGCGGCGACCTTGACGAAGATCTTCTGCAACGAAGCCATGCATCGCATTGAAATACGTGGACGCGACGTGCTGGCCACCGCTGTGGCCGGCGACATGCTCACCACAACCTTGGCCGGCCTGCGCCGCACGGTGAAGCACAATCCCGTGAACACGGTGATGCTGCGCCGCGAAGTGGCGGATGTTCTCATCGAGAAGGAAGCTTGGCCCTTCTACTAGTCACCAGTCGCCAGTCTCCTGACATCAGCCCCTCCCCCGCCCGGGGAGGGGTTTTTCATGCTGCTTGAAGCAAATCGTGTAAACCCGAAAACACCCACATACTGAGATTTAGTCGCTTGTTCGGCAAATCTTGTGGCTCCCTTTGAATGAAGTTATCCTTCAAAAGCCCAGGGAGGTGAATCGTGAAGATAGTGATCTTGGCACTGGCTCTACTTTTAACTTTTTCACCCGCTCATTGCGAAGAGATCATTCTGGTAATCGACGGGCAGAACCTTCGCCTATTGAACAACGATATCTATCTCGTTTGCGAATCATCGATCGATGTCGTTCTCCATATTGATGGCGCAACCATCCTGGTCACCGAAATCCAGCATGTCGAAGAGTGGTACACCTGCATGTGCCACTACGACATCGTCTATGACTTCAGCGTGGGGCAGGGACAATACATTCTGCAGCTCTGGCGATGCTACGCTCAGAACAATTACCCGACATTCATCTGGGACACGGAATTTGAAATCCTGGAGCCGGGGCCGACAATTCCACCTGCGGCGATGCAAAGCGAATGTGGAGGGTGGGGTCCTGAGGGACCACCCACGGGCCTGAGTTCGGAACTGAGTTGGTCGGCGATCCGAAGCCTCTACTGATCCTGTAGATCCATCAACTTCAGAGCCGATCCGTCCTCGTCTTTGCGATGCACCTCGCCGGTGTGAACCCGCAGGTCCATCTCGCAGGTTACCGACACGCGGCCGTAGAAGAGATGCCCCCCCACCACACGAAACTCCGGGTCGGACAGCGTCACGTGTATGTGGGCAAAGGGCTTCCCGTCGACGAGACTGACATTGCCCATGAGGGAAGCGATTTCGAAATCTTCGGCGAATTCCCGGCGCAGGTAGATCTGGCGGGAAGTGTCGTAGAAGCCGAGTTCCGCCTCGTCCAAGGCCCCTATTCCTTGAAGGGATCCGAAGCCTATCTTCTCGCGACCCAGGAATTTGGTGAGGGTGGCGACGATGTCTTCACCCTTTTCGAATCGTAAGAAGAATCCCGTTTCGGTCTTTCGTTGCTGCATGCGGCACTGTCCCCTTTTTCAATCGCGGCCTGTCCCCATGAAAGGACAGAAATCCGAGTACCGGAAGGCCCTTTTTCAAAAGGTAAGGGCTGTCCGAAATCGCGACTCGCAAACTGTTGACCGATAAGCACTTAGCGGATCCAAAAAAAGCAGGGCGATTGCTCAGGCTTGGCATTGCTAATGCAATACCTATAGCAAGCAGGGGTAATTAGGATAGCAACCACGACAACGAATGACTGGCGTGGTTGCTATTTTTTTGTGCCCTCCCTAATATGACCGCGCCGGGAAATCCCGGCGATTTTTGTAGGTCCCGGGTCCTGGGATTGGACCCAAATTCGGAGGCAGATCATGGCAGAGGGCATCGCTAAACAGAGCGAAGACTACTCACGTTGGTACACCGACGTCGTGCTCAAGGCGGAGTTGGCCGACTACTCGCCTGTGAAGGGGTCCATGGTGATCCGCCCTTACGGCTACGGCCTCTGGGAAAACATGCGCGATAAGCTCGACCAGCGTTTCAAGGAAACGGGCCACGTGAACGCCTACTTCCCCATGCTCATCCCCGAAAGCTTCATGCACAAGGAAGCCGAACACGTTGAAGGCTTCTCGCCGGAACTGGCCGTGGTCACCCATGGCGGCGGCAAGAAACTGGAAGAGCCCCTGGTGCTTCGCCCCACCAGCGAGACCATCATCTGGGACATGTACCGCAAGTGGATCCAGAGCCACCGCGATCTGCCCATCCTCATCAACCAGTGGGCCAACGTCATTCGTTGGGAAATGCGCACGCGGCTTTTCCTGCGCACCACCGAATTCCTCTGGCAGGAGGGCCACACGGCCCACGCCACCGCCGAGGAGGCGGAAGAGGAAACGCGCCGCATGCTCGACGTCTACGTCGACTTCGCCGAAACCGAAATGGCCGTGCCCGTGATCAAGGGCATCAAAACCGAGCGCGAGAAGTTCGCGGGCGCGGTGCGCACCTATTGTATCGAGTCGCTCATGGGCGACAAGAAGGCCCTGCAGGCGGGCACCAGCCACGACCTGGGCCAGAACTTCGCCAAGGCTTTCGACGTGACCTATCAGAGCGAGACCGGCCAACGCGAGTTCGTCTGGGCCACGAGTTGGGGAGTGTCCACCCGTCTGGTGGGCGCTCTGGTCATGGCCCACGGCGACGACGACGGCATCATCATGCCTCCCCGTCTGGCACCCATCCAAACGGTCATCGTTCCCATCTACAAAAAGGACGATGAACGCACGGCAACCGTGGCCGAGGCTCATCGTGTGGGCAAGATTCTGAAAGACGCGGGCATTCGCGCGCATGTTGACGACCGCGACAATTTCAAGCCCGGTTGGAAATACGCCGAATGGGAGCTGAAGGGCGTGCCCCTCAGGCTCGAGATCGGCCCCAAGGACCTGGAAAAGAAATCGGTCTTCAGCGCGCGCCGCGACATTCGCGAGAAAATGGGATTCCCCGTGGACGGAATCGTGGACGCGGTGAACGATCGCCTGGAGACCATCCAGAAGGCGCTCTTCGACAAGGCCGTGCAGTTCCGCGCCGACAACACGCATCGCGTTGAAGATTGGAACCAGTTCAAGGACGTGCTCGAAAACAAGGGCGGCTTCCTTTACGCACACTGGGACGGCAGCACGGAAACCGAAGAGGCCATTCAGGAGGAGACCAAGGCGACCATACGCGCCATTCCCCTCGATGACGATTTCGAGGACGGCGTCTGTGTTTTCAGCGGCAAGCCCTCCAAGCGTCGCGTGCTCTTCGCCAAGGCCTATTAGAACTCCAATGAGGACGCCATGAGCCAGGTCCCTCCTCCTCGCGGTTTCGTATCGACACTGCGCATGGTGGGACCGGGACTTGTGGTAGCCGCCACCGGCGTGGGCGCGGGCGACCTGGTGGCCGCTGCCAAAGCCGGCGCACTCTACGGACTGCCGCTACTCTGGACGGCCGTCCTCGGTGCCCTGCTCAAGTTCGTCCTTGCCGAGGGCGTGGCGCGCTGGCAAATGGCCACGGGTGAAACCATCCTCGAGGGCTGGGCGAAAATGTTGGGTCGCCCGGTGAGGATCATCTTCCTCATCTATCTCCTACTCTGGACTTTCATCGTCTCGGCCGCCCTCATGAGCGCCTGTGGCCTGGCGGCCCACGCTCTATTCCCCCAATTGTCGGTGAATGCTTGGGCCATGCTCCACGCGCTGGCCGGCTTGGCTTTCGTCTGGCGTGGCGGTTACGGTTTTTTCGAAAACGCCATGAAGTGGGCCATCGGCGTGATGTTCCTGGCCATCGTGGGCAGCGCCATTTTTCAGGCACCTCCCGCCGCAGAAACCCTGCGCGGTTTTCTGATTCCCACCTTGCCGGAGGGCTCAAGCATTTTCGTCTTGGGCGTCATCGGCGGAATCGGGGGCACACTCACCCTGCTCAGCTACAACTACTGGCTGAAAGAAAAGGGATGGTCCGGCGCCGCCTGGATGCGGGCCGCCCGCGTTGATCTTGGCGTGGGATACATTCTAACTGGCATCTTCGGCATCGCGGTGATACTGCTCGGCGGTTTGGTGCTGCTGCCTCGGGGCATCAGCATCAGCGGCAGCAATGGGGTGCTGGAAATGGCCGTGATCCTGGCCGAGAAATTCGGCAGACCCGGCGAACTTGTTTTCCTCATCGGATTCTGGGGAGCCGTGGCCACCAGCCTATTAGGCGTCTGGCAAGGCGTTCCCTATTTGTTCGGCAACTATATGGGGCTCATGCGGGGCGCAAGCCGAGAGGAAATGACACGCTACACCCACTCGCGCAGCCACCTTTATCGGGCTTACGTTCTCTTCATGACTTTTCCCCCCATGCTTCTCCTGCTCCTGGGAAAACCCGTCTGGTTGGTCATCGCCTATGCCGCCCTGGGTGCCTTGTTCATGCCCTTCCTGGCGAGCACTTTGTTGGTCATGAACAATCGCCGTGATCTGGGCGAACTCAAGAATGGGCTTCTGGCCAACACGGGACTCATTCTATCGCTTCTGCTTTTCGCCTGGCTGGCACTCAATCGTCTGAGTGCTGAACTCTCGAAGCTGATGGGTTGACATGAAACGGGAAACCCTCAACGCCGACATCTTGCTTCTGCTTTCGGCCGCCATTTGGGGTTTCGCCTTCGTGGCCCAACGCGCCGGCATGGAGCATCTGGGGCCCTTCATCTTCAACGGAGTCAGGTTCGCATTGGGCGGTGCGGTGCTCGTGCCGCTGATCATCTGGCGGCGCCGGCGCTCAGCGGATAGGCGAATGCGGCCAGCGGCCCCCCTTCTTCGTGACGGCATCATCGCCGGAACCGTTCTCTTCGGCGGCGCCTCGCTTCAACAATGGGGCATCGTTTCGACCAGCGCGGGCAAAGCAGGTTTCATAACTGGCCTCTATGTGATCCTTGTACCCATCCTCGGTCTCACGATCGGTCAGCGAACGGGGCGCAATACCTGGCTAGGTGCGCTCATGGCCGTGGCGGGTCTTTACCTACTCAGCGTGCGCGGCGGATTCCGCATGGCCTCTGGCGACCTTATGGTTCTGGGCGGCGCCGTGTTCTGGGCATTTCACGTGCAGATCATCGGGCGTTTCGTGCTCCGGCAGGATCCGCTCGCCCTGGCTTCCACGCAGTTCTTCACCGTGTCCGCCTTCAGTTTGATCACGGCCAGCTTTCTGGAAGATTGGAACACGCAGGCCCTGCTCAGCGCCACAGGACCCATCCTCTACGCGGGACTCGCTTCTACGGGAATCGCCTACACCCTGCAAGTGGTGGCGCAGCGGCGGGCGCATCCCAGCCATGCGGCCATACTACTGAGTCTCGAAGCGGTCTTTGCGGTCTTGGGTGGATGGCTACTGCTATCTGAAAACCTAGGACCTCGCGAATTGACGGGCTGCGTCATCATGCTGGCGGGGATGCTCTTTTCGCAGCTTGGCGGGCGGCGCCGCCAGCCCCACCCCCCTTTAATTTCCATTTCTCCCACAATGAAGAAGAGGCCGATGATGGACGATACGAGGATCTCCCCACCCGCCACCCGACTGAGCCAGACCAGCGACC
>JACNKJ010000067.1 GCA_014382085.1 bacterium | reverse complement strand
AAACGCAACTATGGCGGTGAGGGTGTGGATAACGGTTGGTCCGTTCATCCCACCGAGGGGGGATTCATCTTCGCAGGTTATAGCGACAGCTTCGGTGCGGGGGATTTCGATTTCTATCTCGTGGCAACCGACTGGAAAGGCGATGAGCTATGGTCCAAAATCTACGGCGGCAAAACCGACGATCGCTGCTGGGCCTTGCTCCCGCTGGATGATGGAGGATTCGCACTGCTCGGCGAAACCGTCGATGCTGAAACCCACGCCGAAGATGTCTACATGGTCAGAGTTGATTCGAAGGGCGAGCAGCTTTGGGCGCGGACCTATGGCGGCGAGGCGGGCGATCGTGGATTCTCGTTGGTCTTGCTCGAAGACGGCGGGTTCCTGATTGCGGGGCAGACCTACAGCGAAGGCGCCGGTGAACGCGATATGTACCTGATTGGAACTGACAATGAAGGCCATCAGCTTTGGACGCGAACTTATGGGGGCCCGGCCCGAGATTTGGGGCATTGCATCTCGCCCTGCGCTGATGGGAATTTTATCGTAACCGGTTATACGGCCAGCTTTGCCAGCGAAGCCTATGATCCCTGGCTGGTGAAGGTGAGCGCGAAAGGCGACACGCTCTGGAGCAGGGTTCTTCCCGTGCCCGGAGTCGGCCGAGGGATCACCGGTGTGGAGGCCATCGGCGGGGGATTCTATGTGACCGGTTTCCGGCACCAGCCCTGGGATGGATCGGGCGCAGCACTGCTTATTCACACGGATCAGGAAGGTCGGCAGCTGTGGTCTCGGGACTATTTTCCAACGATCAGCGGCCAGAGTTTCGGCTATACGGTTCACGCAACTCCTGATGGGGGTTGCGTTTTCACAGGTCACTCGGGAGAGGGCGGCGATGACAAACTGGACATCCTGCTCGTGAAAGTGGATCCCTAAGTGGGGCTCAAGATTGTGGCCCAATGGCCGATCCCTAGCCTGGCGGGGGGATTGACAGGACCGGATAGCTACCCTATTTTCTTCTGCGCCATAGTCCTCGGTAGCTCAATTGGCAGAGCATGCGGCTGTTAACCGCAGGGTTGTAGGTTCAAGTCCTACCCGGGGAGCCCAATTCGACACAGCGGAATAACCGTGTCCGTTTTGTTAACGGAGAACCCCGAGAGCGAGAGCCCTCGGGGTTTCTTCGTTTTCGCCCACAGGCAAAGGGTTTCGCGAGTTTCTGCCGTCCTCGCCTGCGTTCTCTAGTTTGTTAGAGAGCGCTCGGGCTCCGAACGTAACCCCCACGGTTACGACCGCACCCCGAAAACTTCCCGACAAACTCTCTGAATCTCTGTTTAACAACCCCCTCTGGGTTAACAGGGGTGGCACGACCGGACCCCGAACGTTCAACTCTTAGAACTCACACAGGAAGAAGCAACACGACTTCACGTGGAATCGCGTGGTGACACTTCAAGGATCGGCCGGCTTCGGCTGAGGAGCCAAACTGGCGAAGAAGCGATTTCAATGCGGCAGTCGAACATTCTCAATGGCACTAAGCCATCAGCATACTGGAAGAAAACAGATTGCCAATCATCGTCACTGTCGAAAGGTGCACCGACATTCGAGATGCCATCATCGCCAATGAAACCGAGATAAAGTAGGACAACTGGGAATCCAAAGGATGCGAGTTTCCATGTGAACGCGAGTCTGTTCGCGAGCTGATAGTGCGAATCCCGTGAGAATTCAATAGACGCATCTAACTCCTGCCATCCCAAGCAGGCTTCATTGATTGCACGACCGATATGCTCGTGATTCTCGTGGCTGTTTGATGATGCCCTGCCGTCCAGCCTTTTACCTTCCACCTTCAGCTCTCGTTTGTGGGCCTTTGCTTCGACTAAGATCAATCCCGGACGATCCTCGATGAGGCAACCCACGGCAATGTCCCAATTGGGTGTATTCGCTCCGGCTGTGTGCTTGAGCCACCAGCTTTCGAGGTCGCTCCATGGTTCGGTCGAGTGGGACCATTTCGGGCCAAATCGCTCCAGCCTTGCTTCATCAGGTGCTCTTGAGCCCTGCGGCATAAACATCGTCTTTGCCGAAAATCGTACGGGTGCTGGAGATAGAAGCTGTGCTAATTCGACCAAGAATGTGGAACGATCGGTCCAGTCCAACACGTGCTTTTGGCTCCCACGATACATCTCCGCCCCCCTAGGCTGGTGTCAAAGACCTCATTGGAATGCACACCACTCCGACACATCGTAATCTCGCAGGGTAGATAAACATAAGGAGACAACCTCGTCCAGCCAGACAGCGCGCTGACCGCTAAGCGGAGGCCGTTGTGGGCGCATCCAACCGGAGGCCTACAATGCCTAATCCGTCTGATGACTTACGCCTATCCCCAGATGAACGCCGCCGCGAGATCGCCGCTTTACTTGCCAGAGGTGTCCTACGTCTCGGGAATTCACGCTCCCAAGCGTCCGATTCTAGTGAGTCGGGACTGTCAGAAGAAGCTCTAGAATCCCAGCAGAATGGCCTTGAACTGTCTTTGGCGTCACGCCCTCCTGTCACCCCCGGTTAGCGCCGTGGAGGCTTTGAGAGGAGAGAGAGCGTGAACATCCCCAAAGAGACCGACGAACTGAGGAAGATGACGCTGGCCCAGCTCCGGGAGAAGTACGCGGACACCTTTGGTGAGAGCACCCGGTCCCGGCACAAGGCGTTCCTGATCCGCCGCATCCTGTGGCGGCTGCAAGCCAACGAAGAGGGCGACCTTTCGGCCAGAGCCCGGCAGCGGGCCAAAGAACTCGCAATAGGGGCCGACGTGCGCCTGACTGCGCCCAGGACGCAAGCTAGCGATGAGGCTGGGCCTTCTAAGGTTGCAGTCCTTCATCTCTCCCCAGACGAACGCCTTCCCATGCCCGGTGCGGTCCTTTCCCGAGAGTATAAAGGCGAGAGGATCGAGGTGCGGGTCCTGCCCCACGGCTTTGAGTACGAGGGTGAGATCTACCGAACTCTCAGTGCTGTGGCCAGGAAGGTCACTGGCACCCATTGGAACGGCTACCACTTCTTCAAGCTCGGTAAGAAAGGAAACGGCAATGGCCGAACAGAAGACTGAGATCCGCTGCGCCGTCTACACGCGCA
>JACNKJ010000235.1 GCA_014382085.1 bacterium | reverse complement strand
CGGGCCGGCGCCCTTCAGGGCGTCGGCCAGGTCGCGGGCTTCCGTGTCGCGATAGAACTGGTCCTTGTACTTGTTCTTGCCTTCGCCGCCGCGACCCTCCCAGAGCACGCCCTTGCTGTCGACCATGAGAACATTGGCGGGATCCACGCCCAGGGAAATGTAAAAGTTCGCACAGGCAATACCCGCCGCGCCCGCGCCGGAGAAAACCACTTTGATGTCTTCGGCTCGCTTGCCCACGATCTCGAGGGCGTTCACGAGAGCCGCACCCGAAATGATGGCCGTGCCATGCTGATCATCATGAAAGACGGGGATGTTGGTGGTGGCCTTCAGTGTTTCCTCGATGTAGAAGCACTCTGGAGCCTTGATGTCCTCCAGGTTGATACCGCCGAAGGTGGGCTCCATGTTCTGGACCGTTCGGATGATCTCATCGGGATCCTCTGTGTCCAATTCGATGTCGAAAACATCGATGTCGGCGAATCGCTTGAAGAGAACGCCCTTGCCTTCCATCACCGGCTTGCCGGCAAGCGCACCGATATTGCCGAGACCCAAAACTGCGGTGCCGTTGGTCACCACGGCCACTAAGTTGTTCTTAGCCGTATAGAGCCCGGCCGCACTGGGATCTTCGGCGATCAACAGACAGGGCTCGGCCACCCCGGGTGTATAGGCTAGAGATAGATCCCGTTGCGTGATGCAGGGTTTGGTAGAGGTAACCTCTATTTTTCCAGGACGATTGCCCAGATGATACTTAAGAGCAGCGCGACGTAGTTCGTCTTTGGCCATATGCTTGGACATCAGTTTCACCTCTATGCAAGGACGGGCGACCAATGCGGGCCGCCGTCCATAAACCGGAGTAATCGCTCCTGAACATAAAACAGCCCAAACCCTCTATCGTCAAGGAAAGGTCTGGGCTTTTGTGAATTTTGTCACAAGCTAACACTGCTAACCGAAGGGTACTGCCTCTAGGCACGCTCCACGTATTTGCCGGTAGTCGTGTCTACTCGAATTTTCTGTCCGGTATTCACGAAACCAGGAACGATGACCACCAGGCCCGTTTCCAGGGTGGCCGGCTTGGTCTGAGCCGTGGCCGTTCCGCCCTTGACCTCGGGAGGCGTCTCCACAATGTCCATCTCCACCACTTTAGGCAGGGCGATGCCCACCACACGGCCCTGATAGGTCTGGATATCACAGACGATATTGGGCACCAGATAAAGCTTCACATCTTCGACCAGATCGGGATTCAAGGAAATCTGTTCGTAGTTCTGAACGTCCATGAAGACAAATTCACCGCCACCGTCGTAGAGGAATTCCTTCTTCTCGGTCATCACATCCACTTTTTCGACCTTGTCGCTGGTCGAATGGCGCGACTCTTTGTTTGAGCCCGATTGCAGGTTCTTCATTTTCAATTGGATGTGCGCAGGGCCCTTGCCGGGAGTCACATGAGTGTGATCGGATACGCGCCAAAGTTCGCCGTCGATCTCAAGGACATTGCCAGTACGAGCCTGGGAGGCGAGGATTTTCATGATTCTCCTTGGAGAAAGCCAAAGCTGGCGAAATGTGGAATTCGGATTTCAGGGCTAAAACTAGCAAGAGCGGCCGAAACAAGCAAGATTCTTAGCGCGGACTAGAGTTCTCTCAGGAAGGCTTCCAATCCTTCTGGCAAGGCCCGCGGATGGTATCCGCCTTCCAGGGCCGCGACCAGTTTCCCCTCGCAAAGTTCCTCGGCCAGATCGACCAGGACTCTTCCAATGAGACCGAATCCTTCCGTGCTCAGACGATGCTCGGCCAAGGGATCGTCGGCGTGGCTGTCGAAGCCGGCGGAAACCAGCAGGAATTGAGGGCCGAAGGCCCGCAGTGCCTCTGCCAGCGGACCCATATGCCAGGCCAGATATTCCAGATCGCCCGCGCCCGCGGGCATGGCTTCATTGAGAATACCCTGCGGCGCATCTTTGCCTCCGGTTTCCTCCGGGGCGCCTGTGCCTGGATAATGAGGATACTGATGGCAGCTGGCGTAAAAGACCGCGGGATCATTCCAGAAGCTTCGCTGGGTTCCATTTCCATGGTGCACATCAAAGTCTACGATGGCAATGCGCTCGAGCCCCTCGCGTTTCAACGCCTCGGCCGCCAAGGCCACATTGTTGAAAAGGCAGAATCCCATGGCCCGATCGCTCTCGGCATGATGCCCCGGCGGACGGACGGCGCAGAAGGCTCGGCGATAGGTTCCATCGAGCACCTTGCGTGACGCTTCGACCACGGCCCCGGCGGCTCGCAGTGCCGCATCCCAACTAGCCGGCGCCACGTGGGTGTCGGCATCGAGCGAGGTGGGCCCCTTGCGGCAGGCCGTTTTAACCAGGGCCACATGGGTGGAATCGTGGGTCCAGGTGAGTTCCGTCTCGGAAAGCGGCGGACAAAGGGTCACCCGCACGGCTCCCTCGGCTGCCAGAGAATCGATGACGGGCTCGATGAAACGGAGACGGTCGGGATTCTCGGGATGGAATCCGCCGGTCTCGTGCTTGAGAAACTCAGTGTCCGTATAGAGGGCGAGAGGCTTGTTCATAATGCAAAACTAGTAAAGATGGACCCGAAACTCCACAGGGAAGGCCCGTTGACGGGATGAAGGACCTTGTCTATTCTGCGCCCACGATGAGGAGATGACGATGAGCGAAAAAACACTCACCGGCCAGTGGGCCATCATTCTGGGCGCATCCAGCGGATTCGGCGCGGCCACCGCGCGGGCATTGGCCCGTGAGGGTTGCCACATCGTGGGTGTCCACTTGGACCGGAAGGCCACCATGCCGGCCGTCCACGCATTGGTGGAAGAAATCGAAGCCCAAAACGTCAAAGCGCTCTTCTTCAATATCAACGCATCCAGCGAGGAAAAACGCGCCGAGGTCCTGAATGCTTTGGCCGAGCGCGGTGTGGAGCGCGTGAAGATCCTCATGCACTCTCTCGCCTTCGGCACCCTGCTTCCCTACTTCCCCGAAGAGACCGAGGACAAGGCCATGCGGCGGGATCGCATGGAAATGACTTTGGATGTCATGTCTCATAGCTTGGTCTACTGGTCCCAAGATCTCTACCGCGCCGGTCTCCTGGGCGAGGGCGGCCGCGTCTTTGCCATGACCAGCTCCGGCGGTACTCGTGTGATCGAAAGTTACGGTGCCGTGAGCGCGGCCAAGGCCTCCCTCGAAAGCCATATACGCCAAATCGCCAGCGAATTGGGACATGTAGGTGTAACCGCCAATTCCATTCGCGCCGGAGTTACCGACACTCCCGCCCTCCGCATGATTCCCGGCCATGAAAAGCTGCTCGAAGAGGCGCGGAAGCGAAATCCCTTCGGACGCCTCACCACGCCGGAAGACGTGGCTGATGCCATCGTCGCTCTATCCGGACCCGGTGGTCGTTTTATCAGCGGGAACATTATTGGCGTGGACGGCGGCGAGGATATCGTCGGATAAACAAGGACATTTCAGGTGAACTCCGTTTGTGTTAGAATGGGCCTGTGTTTCACGCCGATTCGCTAATTCCACAATGGAGGACATCCATGCGATCGATCCACTTCCCCAAGATCTTCTGCTTGGCGGCCGCGAGCCTACTTCTCGCGCTCGCTGCGCTGGCGGCGCCTGCGCATCTTCCCCAAGCCAACGACCGCGACGACGACATCTACAGCTACGACTTCGAGCCGGTCGACTGGCCGCCCGTGGGCTGGGTTGAAATCACCACGACAACGGCAAACTGGAGCCGCACCAACTGGGATTCCCATTCCGGAACCTACGCGGCCTGGTGCTGGACCAATCCCGCGAGCCAGGACGAGTGGCTGGTCATGCCGGCCCTCGATCTGAGCAGCGCCATCAGCCCCAAACTTGAATTCTACGAGCGCGGCTACAATTGGGAAAGTTCCGGCGGCCATCACTACATCATGGTGAGCACCACCAGCCAGACCGACCCCGGCGCCTTCACCGAGTTGGAATACTGGACTCCCGCAAACCACGACATTGGCGGATTCGACGGCGGCGATCCCACCACCGTGAATCTGGTGGACTATGTGGGCGAATCCACCGTCTTCGTGGCATTCCGCTACCGCGGTCCGGCTGGTGTGAGCGACGCTTGGCTCATTGACGATGTGCGCGTTTACACACCCAGCGGCAATGACGTGGGCGTGATCGCAGTCAATCCCGACGGCGGAAACATGAACGCCCCGCAAGTCGTCACACCCCAGGCCACCGTGGAAAATTTCGGTCTGGGCACCGAGAGCTTCAACGTGATCCTGCAGATCTGGGAATCGGGCTCGGTGGTCTATGCCGAAAATGTCGATGTCACGGATCTGGGCCCCGGGCTCACCGAAGTGCTTGATTTCCCGGATTTCACCATTGAGGCGGGTCACTACTACGATGTGACAGCTTCCAGCTATCTCGACGGCGACGGCGACGAGAGCAACAACAGCTACACAGGCATGTTCACCACCTACTTCGACACCCATGTGCCCCTGGGTATGCTTTGGACCAATTCGGGCTGCGGCCCCTGCGTGCAGGCCAACCAGGCTCTAGACGCCTACATGCCGGGACAGGGCAACGACGTGGCACTCATTCGTGTGCACGTTTCCTGGCCCTACGGTGGCGACATCATGTATCTGCACAACACGGTTCAAGCCAATGCCTTGGTCGCCGAATTTGGGGTAAGCGGCGTGCCGGATTTCTGGCTGGATGCTTTCTGGTACTTGGAGCACACCGGTTCGGTCATGGTGGCCGGCCTCGAGACCGCCAAGACATGGGTCAGCCCCATGAACTTCGATCTGCAGTGGATACCCACCAGCGAGCAGCTCGCGGTGACAGTAAACATCACGGGTAACCTGCGCCCCGAGGGCGACTATCAGCTCTTCTGTTCACTGACCGAAGACAACATCATGCACAATGGTGGCAACGGCGAGCCCATCCACATGCAGGCTTTCCGCCGCATGTTCCCGGGCACCTCTGCGGGCGTTCCGGTTTCCGGAGCCGTGGGACCTCACACCTATATCGTGGATATGCCCCTGGATCCCGAGTATGTGTATGAGGAACTCCGCGGTACGGTTTACGTGCGCGACATGAACTCCGGCGTGATCCTTCAGGCCGGTACCGACTTCCTGCACCTGATCGAGGGCGGCACCGCCGTGGACGAACAGGCTTCGGCCTTCGGCCTTAAGGGCAGCTACCCCAACCCCTTCAACCCGAAGACGCGCATCGAATACTCGATGGACAGGGCCGGTATGGCCACCGTGCAGGTCTTCGACGTGAGTGGGCGCCTCATGCACACCTTGCACGAAGGACATCTCGACGCGGGAACCCACTTCTCCGAGTGGAACGGAATGGACGACGCCGGTCAGCCCCTGGCTTCCGGCCTCTACCTGATTCGCTTCACCTCGAATGAGAAGAGCGACATGACAAAGGTGATGCTGACCAAATAGTCGCCAGTCTCCAGTCGCCAGTAAAACACTCTCCTCCAATTTCGGGGGAGGGTGTCTTTTTTTTCTGGTGGCTGGTGACTGGTGACTGGAGACTCTTTCCGCTTGCCCCAAGGGGAAAAGGCACTTCATTATGGAATATCAACCCCATCCTTGCGGAGGCGGAAATGGGCAAGACCCTTATCGAAAAAATCATCGGCGCTCACGGCGGAGCCAATGCCAAGGCCGGCGATATCGTAGACCTTGAGATCGACGTTCGCGTAGCCCGCGATTTCGGCGGCGCCAACGTGGTGAAGAATTTGGAGGATGGAAATCTCGGCCTGGACGATCCGGCTAAGACCTTCTTCACCTTCGATACCAATCCCACGGGCAGCGATCAGAAGTACGCCGCCAATCAGCAGCGCTGCCGCCTCTTCGCCCGCAAGGAAGGCGTTAAGGTCTTCGACATCGACACGGGCATCGGTACCCACGTGACCGCCGAGAACGGGCTCATCTACCCTGGCGTGACCATGGTGTCCACCGACAGCCACGCGAACATCGTGGGCGCTTTCGGCGCCTTCGGCCAGGGCCTAGGCGATGTGGACATGGCCCATGTCTTCGCCTTCGGCCGCACCTGGTTCAAACTGCCTCCTTCGATCAAGATCGTGCTCAAGGGTCAGCCCAGTCCTCTGGCGCGACCCAAGGACATCGTGCTGGCCGTGCTCGGCAAGATGGGCGCCGCCGGACTGCTCGGTCACGCCGCTGAATACCACGGCGAATTCGTGGAGACCTTGGGGCTGAGCGATCGCATCACCATCGCCTCCATGGCCACCGAGATGGGCGCCATCATCACGCTCTTTCCGCCCAACGATGAGGTCATCGACTTCTGTCGGTCCAGGGGCGCGGGCGACTTCGAGCCCATGTATCCCGACGCGGATGCCGAGTACGCCAAGACCGTGGAAATTGACATCGAAGGTCTCGCTCCCATGATCGCGCGGCCCGGACACCCCGAAGATACCCACCCCATCGCCGAGGCCGCCGGTCGCAAGATCGACTCGGCCTTCGTAGGCAGCTGCACCAACGGACGCATCGAAGATCTTCGCGCGGCGGCAGACGTGCTCAAGGGTCGCCAGGTGGCGCCCGGTGTGGTGTTGAAAATCGTGCCCACCACCGACAAGATCTGGCGCCAGGCACTGGACGAGGGGCTTATCGAAATCTTTAAGGACGCGGGCGCCTTGGTGGGCAATGCCGGTTGCGGCGGATGCGCCGCCGGGCAGATTGGAATGAACGGACCCGACGAGGTGACCATCTCCACGGGCAACCGCAACTTCCCGGGCAAACAGGGTAAGGGCGAAGTCTATCTCGCAAGCCCCTCCACCGTGGCGGCCAGCGCCGTGGCCGGTGTCATCGCCCATGAGGGAGAGATTCCCGCCGAAGCCGTGAACTTCGCCTTTGGTTCGGATCCCACACCCAAGGTTCATCGGGAAGAAGCGGGCAAGGTTTCCGGCAAGTCCGTGAAGTTCAAGGGCCGCGCCTGGGTGGTGAAGCAGGACAACATCGACACGGACATGATCTTCCACAATCGCTACCTGGCCATCACCGATATCGCCGAGATGGGACAGTACGCTTTCGATAATCTCGAGGGATGGGAAGACTTCGCCAAGAAAGCCAAACCCGGCGACATCGTAGTCACCGGCGCCAATTTCGGTGCGGGCTCCAGCCGCCAGCAGGCGGTGGACTGCTTCAAGTCCTTGGGGATTCCCCTTCTCATCGCCGAGAGTTACGGATCCATCTACGAACGCAACGCCATCAACGCGGGCATGCCGATTATGGAGGCGGATCTCGTGAAGAGCGGTATCGAAAACGGGGAGGAAATTGAGGTGGATCTGTCCACCGGCGAGATCACCCGCGCCGACGGCACGGTGATTCAGGGCAAGGCCTTCAGCGAGGTGCAGGTGAACATCTATCAGCGCGGCGGCTTGCTGGTGAACTAAAATTGAGTTGCAATAAAAAGGGGCGCTCGTAGAGCGCCCCTTTTTTATCCCTATACGTTTCTTATTCGACCATCACCGAGGCGTTCTCCACGATGAGTTCGTAGAAGTATCCCATGCCGAAATCCTTGTCCAAGGTGAGGGTGCCGCTGATCAGCACCACTTCGCCCTTGTTCACCACGGCTGAAGTTGTCACGGTAAGATCGTTGCCGCCGGCCTCGCCGCTGCCGTCCTGAAGGTGAAGCCAGTTGGTGCCCATGATGCCGTTGAGCACCTTCACCACCTGACCGCGCAGCAGGATCTTTTTACCCGCGAATTTGTCACGGTTTTCGAAGAGTTCACCTACGGTCTGCTCGGCCGGGCTGATATCACGAATGCCGGCTTCTTCCTCGACCTTGGTGTGGTCCTGAGCACCCATGGAACCCATAGCGCCGGGATGCTCGCTGCCTCCAGGATGTTCACTGCCACCGGGATGCTCATGAGGGGTGAGTTCGGCGGGATCCACTTCGCTCAGCCTGGGAATGGCCGAGGCGAAGAAGAGCATGTCGAAGGTACGGTCCAGGGTCTTGCTCTTGAACTCGGGCATGGGCATGCCCGTGGGCACCAGGACTTCCTCGCCCACTTCAATCTTGAACTGCGGCGCTGCGCCCCAGATCTTTTCCTTGCCAGTATCCACGAGCACGTAAGTGTACTTACCCGAGTCCATGGTTTCGATGACCTTGCCGCTGTATCCCTCGGCGGGGTACTGGGCCAGCGCGGGTAAAGCGATCATCGCCAGGATGAAAACGAGAATTGCCAAAATTCGCATGGAAGCCTGCCTTGTTGAGGGGGTGGGTAAATCTACAACAGTCTGATGTCCCTGGCAATCGCCGCCTTTGCTAAAGAATGGATCAGCCGATAAAGCGTTGCGCGTCGCGCGAGTCCGTAGCATTTTGGAGCTGCGAATCCTGTTTACGATTCCATAGGAGGGAAGCCATGTGCGCGATGCGCGGCGAGGTCGGCCCACGCGGCCAGGACGCCAAGTCCGACTGCTGGATGAGTCTGGAAATCCGTGAGAGCGGCGGCGTGGAAATCGATCTGAAGAGCAAGGTGATGGTCATGTACGGCGAATCCATTCGCTCGCAACTGACCGAAGGGCTCAAAACCCTGGGCATCGAAAATGCCAAGCTGGAAGTGGAAGATGCCGGCGCCGTCCCCTTCGTGCTCGACGCGCGTCTGGAAACGGCCGCACGCAGAGCCGACTCGAACATCGACAGCGATCTTCTGCCTCCCCTAAAGGTCACGCTTCCCCCCAGCGCCCGTGACCGATTCCGTCGCAGCCGACTTTATCTGCCCGGAAATCAGCCCAAGATGTTCCTCAACGCGGGGCTGCATGGTGCCGATGCCTACATCCTCGATCTGGAAGACGCAGTCGCCCCGCCCGAGAAAGACGCCGCGCGCGCCATCGTGCGCAACGCGCTTCGCACCGTGGATTTCGGCAAGGCCGAGCGCATGGTTCGCATCAATCAGGGCGATCGGGGATTGGAAGATCTCGAATGGATCATCCCCCATCCTGTACAGCTCGTGCTCATTCCCAAGGTGGAAAGCCCTGAAGAGGTGCAGGCCGTGGAGGCTGGCATCGCCGAGATCGCGGAACGCTGCGGGCGCAAGGAGCCGGTGTGGCTCATGCCCATCATCGAGAGCACGCGTGGCGCCTACAAGGCTTTGGAAATCGCCGAGGCTTGCGAATCCATCGTGGCTTTGGCCGTAGGGCTCGAAGATTACACCGCCGACCTGGGCGTGCCGCGCAGTGAAGACGGAACGGAAAGCTTCTGGATGCGCGGGCAGATTGTGAACGCCTGCCGCGCGGCCGGCATCCAGGCCATCGACACGGTCTACAGCGACGTGGCCAATGAGGAAGGTCTGGTCGCTAGCGTGATGGAAGCCAAGCAACTGGGCTTCGACGGCAAGGGCTGCATTCACCCGCGCCAGATTCGTCCCCTACACCAGGCCTTCGCTCCCACACCGGCCGAAGTGGACAAGGCATGTAAGATCGTCCGCGCCTTCGAAGACGCCGAAGCCAAGGGCCTGGGCGTTGTGAGCTTGGGCAGCAAAATGATTGACGCACCCGTGGTAAAACGGGCCCTTCACACAGTCGAGATGGCCAAGGCCATCGGCAAACTCGCCGAAAACTGGCGCGAGGTGGAAGCATGAGCGATCTCGTAAAAAACGCGGCGGGACGCAAGGTCCCCAAGGTAGTCAACGGTGTGGAGCAGGTACCCTTCCAGGGTGTCGGCAAATTTAAGCCCACGGGACGCAAGGCTGCGCCGCCTGTGAGTCAGTGCGGGGACTATCCCGCCGACGGCGACAAAATCGTGAAGTCGCTCAAGGAGGCGCTGAAAAAGTGTGGCCTCAAAAGCGGCATGACCATTTCCAACCATCACCATTTCCGCAACGGCGACAAAGTCATGACCCAGGTCTTCGACGCCGCCGCCGAGCTGGGTGTTAAGGACTTGGTCTGGTTTCCCAGTGCGGCATTCCCCTGCCAGGAGCCCATCGTCGAGCATCTGGATTCGGGTGTTGTTGCACGCGTGGAGGGCAGCCTGAACGGTCCCTTGGGCGCCTACGCCAGTCAGGGCAAGATGGCCGGGCCGGCAGTTCTGCGTAGCCATGGCGGACGCTGGCAGGCCGTGCAGGATGGCGAGGTGCACATCGACATTGCCATTCTTCCGGCTCCCACAGCAGACAGTTTCGGCAACGCCACCGGCGATCGTGGGCCCAGCGCCTGCGGATCTTTGAACTTCGGCCTGGTGGATTCCCTCTATGCCGACAAGGTCATCGTGGTCACCGACAATCTGGTGCCCTTCCCCTGCGTGCCTTGGCAGATTCAGGGCAACAACGTGGACTATGTGGTCCTGCTCGATGAAATCGGCGATCCCGCCAAAATCGTGAGCGGAACCACGGAGATCACCAAGAGCCCGGATCGCCTGCTCATCGCCGAGTACACGGCCAAATTCATTCGCTGCACCGAAGGTTACCGTGAGGGCTTCAGCATGCAGGCGGGCGCCGGCGGCACGGCCCTGTCCACGGCCATTTTCCTGGCGGAGATGATGCGCGAGGACGGCATCAAGAGCCGCTTCATGCGCGGCGGATCCACCAAGTACCTGGTGCAGATGCTCGAGGAAGGTTTGATCGAGTACATCCTCGATGGACAGACCTTCGACCTGGAAGGCGTGCGTTCCATGCGCGAGAACCCGGGTCATCTGGCCACGAGCCCCTTCACCAGCTACAACTGGCACGGCAAGGGCAACTTCGCGAGCCTGGTGGACTTCGTGGTGCTCGGCGCTACGGAAGTGGACCTTAACTTCAATGCCAACGTGGTCACCCACTCCGACGGCCGCATGCTTCACGGCATCGGCGGTTGGCAGAACTGTCTCTTCAGCAAGTGCACGATTCTGCCCATCCCCAGTTTCCGTGACCGCATCCCCGTCATCGTCGACGAGGTCACCACCCTGGTGGGTCCGGGCGAACTTATCGACGTGATCGTCACCGAGCGCGGCATTGCCATTAATCCGCTGCGGAAGGACCTGATCGAACAGACCAAGGATAGCGGCCTGCCCATCAAGACCATCGCCGAACTTCAGGCGGAGATCGAAGAGATCTGCGGCGGCAAGCCCGCCAAGCCTGAGTTCACCGACGAGGTGGTCGGCCTGATCAAGTGGGTGGACGGCACCGCCTTGGACACGATCTTTCGCGTTAAATCCTAAGTGAATTTAAATCCCACCCTCTTGGTGGGATTTTTCACTTGCGTATTTCAGACCTCTGGGTAGTATATCACTCGATTGTCACGATCGTTTGGATCCACCCTGGAGGTTTACATGTACCGCCTCAACCTTATCGCCCTTCTCGTGTTTGCCACTTTCGCTCTCGCCGATGATTGCGTGAAGTGCCACGAGGACATCACTCCCGGTGCCGTGCGCGATTGGCGCGCCAGCGCTCACTATGCCGAGGACATCAGTTGTGACACCTGCCACGGCGACGCCCACTCTTCCGCTTTAGACGTGGACAAGGTTCTTACGGTCACGGCCGAGACCTGCGGCGAGTGTCACGATGAGCGCTTGGCCGAGTACAAGCGCGGCAAGCACGCTCTGGCTTGGGCGGCCCTGAAAGCCATGCCCACCACCCACTACAAGCCCATGGAACTGATCGACGGTCAGAAGGGCTGCGGGGGTTGCCACAAGATCGGCGTGAAGAGCGCCGAGCAGATCGACAATCTGAAAGCCAATGGATCCACCTTCGGCCACGCTTCCTGCGACGCATGCCACACCCGCCACACCTTCTCGGTGCACGAGGCGCGCCAACCCGAAGCCTGCGCCACCTGTCACATGGGATTCGACCATCCCCAGTGCGAGATGTACTCCACTTCGAAGCACGGCATCCGCCATCGCCTCAAGAAGGACGGCGTGTTGCCCGAAGACGCCGCCGCTCCCACCTGCCAGACCTGCCACATGCCAGACGGCGACCACGAAGTCCGCACGGCATGGGGCTTCCTAGCGGTTCGCACCGATGGCTTGGCTCCCTATCCCGGCGAAAGCGATGAGTGGTGGGCCGACCGTGTGACCATCCTGCAGGCGCTGGGCGTTTTGGATCCTGAAGGCAATCCCACAGCTCGCCTTGACGTCGTCGCGGCTGCGCAGGTAGCGCGCCTGAGTGCGGCGGAATTCGACGCCGAGCGTGCGAAGATGCTGGCCGTCTGCAGCGACTGCCACTCCGAGAACTTCGCCAATGAAGAACTGGCCAAGGGCGACAACATGATTCGCGAGGCCGACAAGCTGATGGCTGCGGCCATTCGGATCATCGCGGGGCTTTATAAGGACGGAATCCTAGAGAAACCTGAGAACTACAGCTATGCCTTCCCCGACCTGCTTACTTTCCACGATTCGCCCACGCCCATCGAGAATACGCTCTTTACGATGCACCTGAAGCATCGTATGCGCACCTTCCAGGGCGCCTTCCACGCCAACCCTGACTACACGCTCTGGTACGGCTGGAACGAAATGGTTTTGGATCTTAACGAGATTGAGTACATGGCCGAGGAACTTCGCGCCCGGCATTAGGGCGCTTGCGGCTTCTTCGTGCGCTCGACGCTCACGGCCTCACCTCGCGCTCCGGCTCGCAGACTCACATGTCGCGTCTCGGTAAGCCGCTTCGCTTGCATAGAATATAAAACGCCGACTGTACCCAGGTACGGTCGGCGTTTGCATTTTACTTCGCAAGCTATTTCAACAGAAGCAGCTTGAAGCGATCTCGGTATTCCCCCGCGCGCACGTGGGCGAGATAAACTCCCGTAGCACAATGGTGTCCACGTTCATCCACGCCGGTCCAAACCACTTCGTGAGAACCCGCGTCTAAGGACTCGTCAATGAGTGTGGCCACACGGCGACCCTGCAAATCGTAGACCTCCACGCGAGTGCGCTTGGCTTCAGGCAGCGCGAAACGCAAGGTGACCTGAGGGTTGAAAGGATTGGGATAGGCACTCAGACGGAAGGGTGCCGGTACATCGGGCGCATCGGTGGAGATGCCTCCCGCGTTAGCGCTCAGTGGCGTGGGTTCGATCTGAACATCCCAACGTGGATCGGCGTCGCTGATTCTACCGTAGGATTCATCTTCGTATTGCGGGCCATACTCGACATAATCCACGGGCGTACCGTCCGGTTGGTAGAGACCGATTTCCTCGCCGAAACGGGAAAGCTTAAACGAGGTGTGGAGTGGACCCTGATTAATATCCTCATCGGCGTAGATCAAAATGTAGCCCCCCGCCGGCACAATCGAAGCCGGATCCTCGGGGAAGGTCCACCGAGCCACCCAATCAAAATCGTCGCTAAGCGTGAAGCCGGCCAGGTCAAAATCCTCCGTGCCCGCGTTGTAGATTTCGACCCAATCCTCGTACTCGTTCACTTCATCGGGATAGGTGGTGGCATTGTCGGCCATGAACTCATTGAGGAAGATGGCGTAGACCCCGCCCAGAATGAGCACCTTGTGATTGTAAGTGGGTGCATCGGCAGGGTGGGTCACCCTAAGGCCCAATTCATCCACCGCTTCCACATACCAGTACAGATTCCCGCCCTCAAGCAAGGGATCCTGCTTAACGGTCCACAGGATTGAATCGGTACTGGTCGGACTCAAGGGGAGGGTCCAGCTGGAATCCGAGAAGGCGAAGTTGATGTTCGCCTCGTAAGGTCTCGGATGATTGGCGAAACGGATTTCGAATTCCAAGGTATCGGACATAGTCGGTTGTTGGGGATGCAGCTCCGCGTTGCGAATGAAAGGCGCAGCGATGAAGCCATTGCTTACACCGTAGCTGGGGAACATGTTACTCCAGGTGATCCATCCATCAGGGTGGCGACCTTCGGACTGGCTCTCGGCGGCCTCCCCGTAGCGGAGAGCATCCAACATGGTCGTGCTTCCGATCATCAACTTCAGGGTTCCGCCCAGGGGATTGATCACGGAGCCGGGAACACCGCCTTCATCAATGACAAAAGCATAACTCTCCCCAGGCGCCAAAACGTAGACCGGTACATTGATGGTGCTGTCAGCTTCAATCTGGAAGCCCGTGGTAGTCATGGATTCCTCGCCGTAATTGTACAGCTCGATCCAAGGCGCTTGAGAGGAACCCGGATAGGCTTGCAACTCGTTAATGCAAACCGTGGTGATCTCATCTTTGAAATCGGGAATCATGGTGGCGAATTGAGTGTCCCGCTGATTGATGCGGTAGCTGATGTAATCCCGCGCGATGTCGAAAAAGTCGCCAGTGGCGAAGAAGGGGCGATAGGGATCCACCAGGCCTTCCAGTTCGATTTCATCATAAGTGGCCTGAGCGATGGGCACCATGGTCGGACCGTTGAGTACGCTGCCGTGCAGCTCCTCCAGACGCGTGATGTACTCCCAACGCAGACGCGGCAGGTTCAGGATCTTGTCGAAAAGCACATTGTAGCTGCCGTCCCAGAAATGAGGGCTGTCGGTGGTAGCGAAATCAAGTTCCAAGGGCTCCGGCCAGAAGGACAAGGTCATGTCCCAGGGCACGAGGCTCCAGAGACCATCTTCCGGTGAGTGGTAGAGATAGTAATTTCGCACAACGTGATCGTACTGGCGCGTGTAGATCATCATGGAGTAGTAGTCGAAGAAATTTGTGAAGTCGACCGATTCGGCTAGAAGAACTCCGCGATCGTACTCGTCGGTGTAGTGAAGATCTTCGATGAATCCGATGATATCGGCCCAGTCGGATCCGGGGCCAGCCTTGAACTCGTAGTGGGTTACGTAGTGCTCATAGCTGGGCTGGATATCCATGTTCCCATAGGCCTTGTACAGATTGCCCAGGGCATTCAAATCTTCGCCGCGTTTGGCGAGGAACTCCGAGTCCACCGCCTCGGTGAGATCGGACACGCCGGCATACTCCCCATTGACCCAAAGCGCCGTCCAGTAGACGTCCGAATTCCAAACGTTGGGAAGCAGGTCGAAGGCTTCCATGTTTACGTGATTGCGAATCACGTAGTTGTCGTCGGGACTCGTGATCAGTGTAAGAACGTCCAGGTCTTCAAAGGCATCGAGGATTCCCGGCTTCACCTTCCAGGATTTCTTGGGAAAGTAGCGAGCCAGACCCCCGCGATAGCGACCGTCGCCGGCTTTGAAGGGATTATCGCCGAAGGCCCAGCCGACATCGTAGAAGTCGTTGGAGAAGACATAAGAGTTGAGCGAGTCGAAGTCCGCCTGAGCCATGTTGATATGGCAAACCGGCACGCCGATGTCCTGCCAGGCCATAGTCTGAGTGGAAAGAATTGAGCTTTCCACACTGGCGCGACCCCAGACGTCGGTGCAGCGAATCTTGTAGTAGTAGTTCGTACCGGCCACGGCGTCCTTGTCGAGCCAATACCGGCGATGATAGGCCGTGCTCCCCACCACTTCGAAAGGTCCGCTTTGTGATTCCGCCCGAAGGATTTCCGTCTCGTCGATGCTGGCATGCCAACTGGTATCCCACCTGATGACATTCATGCCATAGGACGCTTCTAGACGAAAATTGCCTGGGGTATGCGGCGCGGCTCCCGGGTCATCCAGAGACCAAACCGCGATGGCCGATAGCATGGACGCATATCGCACGAGTTCGAGATCCACATCCAAAGTTCCATCACTGACATTCACTAAGAAGGATCGTTCGTAGGCTCCCATAAAGCCGGCCTCGGCAACCACATCCAAATCGTCAAGCACCAGGGTGCCTTCCAAAGAGACATCCATGATTCGCAATCGCGGACCATGCACCCTGCCGTCGAGCCAATAGAGTCGAACTACGTAATCGCCCGCGGGCAAGTCGAAATGATAGCCATTGAGAAAGCGACGCTGCCAGTAGTGGAGTTCGAAATCGTCGGTGGTCCAAGGCGAGATGTTGGGCACGTAAGCGGGCAATGTTGAGAAGCCGTAGTCGTATCCACCCCCGCCA
>JACNKJ010000131.1 GCA_014382085.1 bacterium | reverse complement strand
CCAGTGGGGAGCACCATTTTCGGAACGGGCGGGTACCCAAAAGGGCGCCCCCCGGGCAGTCCGGGTTCCAGGAGGCCGCCCCCCCGGCCGGCGGCCAGCCTCCCCAGCCCGGGGTGGTCAGGATTATGTGTTTGCCCGATCACCCGGCCCCCCCGCTTCCCCCGCCCCGAGCGTCCGGCCACTTGCTCGAGAAGCTGCCAGCTGCGCTCGGCGGCCCGAAAATCCGGCAGGAAGAGCCCGGTGTCCGCCGAGATCACTCCCACCAGCGTCACCTCGGGAATGTGATGACCTTTGGCAATCATCTGTGTGCCCAGCAGCAGAGCGGGTCCCTCTTTGGAGAAGCGGCTGAGGATATCCTCGTGGGATCCTTTTCGCGAGGTCGTGTCCATGTCCATACGCAGGATGGCCGTGCCCGCGAACCGCATTTGCAGGGCCATCTCCACCTGCTGCGTACCGGCTCCCACCAGCTCCCAGCGCCCCGCCCCGCAGTCCGGGCAAGTGGGCGGAAGTTGACGCTCCAGCCCGCAGTAGTGACAGAGCATTCGCCCACGCCCGGAATGGTAGGTGAGGGAAATGTCGCAGCGAGGGCAAAGGGGTACGTGCCCACAAGTTCGGCAGATGCGAAATCGACTGTGCCCCCGCCGGTTCAACAGCAACATGGCCTTTTCGCCGCGGGAGAGGGTGTGATCCAGGGCTTCAAGCAATGCTGGCGAGAAGAGTTCGCCGCCGGCCTCGCTCATGTCGGCGATTTCTACAGCAGGCCGCCGCCCACCCCCCACGCGCTTGGGCATTTCCAGTAGCTGGTACTTGCCATTCTTGGCGTTGTGCAAACTGTCCAGACTCGGCGTGGCGCTGCCGAGAATCACCATGGCTCCCGCTGACCTTGCCCGCACCAGGGCCACCGAGCGTGCGTGATACCGCGGCTTCTCGGTCTGCTTGTAAGAGCCGTCGTGTTCTTCATCCAGGATGATGAGCCCCAAATTCGCAAAGGGCGCGAATATGGCGCTGCGCGGCCCCAGCACCACTTTTAGACGATCCTCGCGAATTCCCTTCCAAACTTCGAAGCGCTCGCCGGCACTCAGCCCGCTGTGGAAAATGCCCACCTGATCGCCCAGGCGGCCGCGAAATCGCCGCGCCATTTGCGGGGTCAAACTGATTTCGGGCACCAGGACGATCACCTGCTTGCCCGCGGCCAGCACCTTTTCGATGACGCGAAGATAGATTTCGGTTTTGCCGCTGCCCGTGGCGCCCTTGAGGAGGAATGCGGCGAAACCATCGTCCAGGCTCACCTCCATTTCGTCCAGCACCCGCGATTGATCAGCGGTGAGGCGCAGAGCCTTGGGCTTATCGGGCAAGGGGTCGGGATCGGACACCCGCGGACGCTTCATGGGCTTGATGGGCAACATGGAGCGCAACACTTCGCCCTGGGATGCGCCGTAATAATCGGCCATCCAGGTGCTGAGATTCAGAAAGGAAGCATTGAGCCAAGACGAGGGATCCAGTAACTCGTCGATTTCCCGAATGCGGCTCTCGTCCATTCCCAGATCCGCCGCTCGTCTTTCCCGCAGGACAAAACCCAGCTCGCGGGTGCGGCCGAAGGGCACCTTCACGCGCGCGCCGATTTCAGGGATCGGCATGTCCTGCGGCAGCCGGTAGCTGAAGCTGCGCCGTAGCGGTAGGGCCACGGCGATGTCGAAGTATTTGGGGGTGTCGGCCATGGTGGCCACATTAGCACAAAAGTCACGAGTCTCCGGTCTCCGGTCTCCAGAAAAACACCCTCCCCCGATTCCGGAGGAGGGCTCTTACTCGTGACTGGGGACTGGAGACTGGAGACTTAGTTCTTAATCCCCAGCATTTCGCTGACTCGGCCGATCAGTTTGTTGGGGCTGAAAGGCTTGGTCATGTAGTCGTTGGCGCCGGCTTCCATTCCACGCTTACGATCTTCCTCGCGGCCGCGGGCCGTGAGAAGCAGCACGGGAATGTCCTTGGTGGCGGGATCCGACTTCAATCGTTTGCAGGTCTCGTAACCGTCGAGACGGGGCATCATGATGTCCATGACGATCAGGTCCGGGCGCTCGCTGCGCGCGCGTGCCAGGGCCTGCTCACCATCGGCCGCCGTGATGACGTCGAAACCTTCGGCTCCGAGACTGAAATCAAGAATGTGAAGAATGTATACCTCGTCGTCCACGACGAGTACCTTGCCCTGGAACATCCGGCTCCTCTCTATTTACCCAAAGTTCCGGAACCCGGTTGGGTCTCGGGCTCGCTTATCCGTTCCTCGTAACTCACTTCTGGATCACGGCGGCGCTCACGCACCACGATGCTTCCCTCATGCTGCTTGCCGAATTTCTTCAATTCGAAAGCCGAGTCGCTTAGCTCGCCCGGGTGGCTGAAATTGCCGCCGATCTTGGGCACGAGCGCGATGGTGACCGTCATCAGGGGAACACGGCGCTCCACGCCCTGACGATCGAGGATAGACAGGTAACCGCGCTGCAGGTCTTCATCGCGGAAGAGCTTCAGCTTGCGGATGTCGAAGGCCTCGAGCATGGCATCGCCGATCTGGTCTCCCATATCCAGGGGAGAGATCACCACGAAGTCGTCGCCGCCCACATGGCCGGCGAAAACATCTTCATGGGCCTTCTGCTGTTCGCTGAGAATGGCTGCCAAAAGCTTGATGGCCTCATCGCCCTCAGCATAGCCATAGGTGTCGTTGTAGCCCTTGAAGTTGTCCAAATCCAGGTAGAGGAAGCAGAAGTCCTCACCGTTGTCCATACGACGGGTAAGTTCTTCCTCAATGGCAGGGTTGCCTGGCAGACCGGTCAGCGGGTTCGCCTCGCGCTGCTTCCGGAAGAGCATCAGCAGGTTCTTCACACGCGTGAGCATTTCCAGCTGATTGTAGGGCTTGGCAATGTAATCGTTGGCGCCGAATTGCAGACCCGAGTTCACATCGTTCTGACCGGTGCGGGCCGTGAGCATGATGACCGGAATCTGCGCCGTTTTGAAATCCTTGCGGATCTCGCGGCAGACCTCGTAGCCATCCATGCGGGGCATCATCACGTCCAGCATGATCAGGTCGGGGCGGTGGTCCAGGGCCATTTTCAAACCCTCTT
>JACNKJ010000116.1 GCA_014382085.1 bacterium | reverse complement strand
ACTCAGTGGCCTCGGTGTCCATGTAGACACCCATGCTGTTCGGCCCCGGATAGGCCCATGCACTGGACGCCATCAATCCGATCAAGCACACGACGATAAGCATTTTCTTCATCATTCCTGCCCCTTTCCCTGGGTCCCAGTTCGCAATGATCTGTCGTGACTATCAAAACAAGATCACTGACGGTCAGTACTGGAGAATTACAACCTGACAAACGCATCTGCGAACGCACGTCCGATTCGTTCGGTCCTCCCGTTGGCGGGAAGCGAGAGTCGTGCGTTCGGGTAAATCAATATCCGTGCAAACGCAATCGCTGTCAAGACGCATTGTCGCGCAGGGATTTCTTCGTGTCCATATCATTTTCCGGATCGCAAAAAATCGGAGGCACCCCTTGAGGTGCCTCCGGTAGCGATCCGAGATCGCTTATTCTACAGGATAGATCCTAGTACAGCGTCTTCACGCTACCCCAGGTCATTTCCTCGTTGGCGATGATATCGCAGTTCTCGCCACCGTTTACCCAGGCGCTGGGGGTGCCCCAGGCGCCGAAGATGTGCTGGCAAGGAGTCGGGAAACCGACCTGCGAGGCATAGCCACCACCATCAGGGTAAGTGAGCGAACCGGTGGCCCGGCCAACGGAGAAGTTGGCATAGGGACCGACTTCGTAGCCGATGAACGTCAGCGTGATATCGGCCAACACCGTGGCAGTACCAGTGAACGCCAAGGGCGGGTTTGTGGTACCACAGATGTAATCATCACCGCTGCCTACATTCAAGGCACCCGAAGTAAGATTCCAGCTGGAGGGAATGGCGACCATGGGGTTGCCGTCAATTTCCAGGCGAGCTTCCCAACCCAGAATCGCAGGCTCGGCCACTGAATGGTTCGTCACTACGAGATAAGCTGTGATGGGCTGATAGGAACCGATCGTCTCGACGCAGAAAATCGTCGCACCGGTGTCGAAGTAGATACCCATCCCGTCATCATCGGGATCGATCTGAGCCATGGCAAAGCTGCTGAATGCAAGAACAGCCACCATCGAAAGTACTAACATCTTCTTCATGTTGCGTCTCCTTGTTGTTGCTTCCGTGACACTCGATCAGGTTGTATTCGTCCCGCGACCCCGCGGGCCGCGGGACGTCTATTTTACCTGTTCGTTGCCCAGAACCTCACAACGTTCTTGAGGTTACGGACACTGAACGTTCCTCGCCGCCGAGAACAGCACGAGGTCGGACAGGTCATTCACTTCGTCGAAGTAGTAATCGACGGAGTAGTAGTACCCAGCCGAGGCAGGATACCGCTGAGAGAACAGGATCACGTCGGTACCCGAAGTCCACATGCCGTCACCGTCGATGTCGGCACTGTTGAACAGGAGCTTCAAGGGGTCATCGATCGGCGCACCGCTGATCATGACGTAAGCCTTGCCGTCGTTGTCGTCGTTACCATCGGCGGTATAGTCGACGAATCCACCGGCGTAGAACGGACCCGAGAAGGTAGTCTGACCGTTGATATCAGTGCTGGCGTCAGCAATGCTACCATTGGGGCAGGCAACCAGACCGGCCGCGTCACCCAGGTTGACCGGGGGAACGGCAGGGTTGTTCTCAAGCCAAATGTCCTCGAACGGATAGAAATAGACCGGGTTACCGGTAGCACCGGTGCCGTCAATCAGGGTGACGGTGACAGTGGCGTCTTCCCAGGTACCAGGTACGGTATCCTTGTCCCGGGCCTCGGTCATCAGATAGCCGGAGCCATCAGGCGTGTTGAACACGTTGACCTGGTCGGCCGTCATGTTCAGCATTACGGCCGAGGACCTATCGAGGTCAGGAATACCAGCGAAGCCGAGGGATGTAATTCCCAAGGCGGCGATGCAGATCAAGAGACCTACAATGTTCTTACGAAGCATTAGGACACCTCCTAAAAGGCATTTCCATGCGAGGGCGGCAAACCCAAGCGAGAACGAGTGCAACTACGTTGACCCTCCC
Organism: bacterium; assembly: GCA_014382085.1. Taxonomy (GTDB): domain Bacteria; phylum Krumholzibacteriota; class Krumholzibacteriia; order JACNKJ01; family JACNKJ01; genus JACNKJ01. Next base: position 1,138 of record JACNKJ010000116.1, on the reverse strand, counting down.
TTCCACTCTTCATAAGTTCATAACTTGACTTAATGAGTTTACCACACCCCCACCCCCTATGCAACACCATTTTTCGGGAATCCTACTTAATTGCCAATTAATCATGAGGAGCCTGATCCTCAACTTTAGCACGACTCCTCAAAAGCAAGGCCCGCGCCATAAGGGGCGCGGGCCTGGTCTGGTGGGCGAAACAGGACTTGAACCTGTGGCCTCCTGCGTGTAAAGCAGGCGCTCTAGCCAGCTGAGCTACTCGCCCTTTCCCTGCAAATAGGACTGAAGGAGGAATATGGGTATCATCAGGCAATAACCGAAGACCAGCAGCAGCGGCGCCACGGAAATATCACCCGTGCTGAGCATGGCATAGCCGGCGATGATAGCCCCGAAACCGCAAATGAGCCATGCATACCGTTTGATGATAAGCATATTGCATCCTCTCTCCTGTGTGACGCGGCTAAGGCCGCATCGTATCGGCGACCAAGAATAGTGCCGACGAGCAACCCCGTCAAGCCCGTGGAGTTCCGTCAATTGGCGTCGCGCCGTTGCCGATAGGCCCGCACGGCTTCCCGGTGTTCCGCCAAAGTGCGGGAAAAGACATGACCGCCCAGACCGTCCGCCACGAAATAGAGGGCATCGAATCCTGATTCGGGGGTCAGGACTGCCCTTACGGCGGCCAATCCCGGACTGCAAATAGGTCCTGGCGGCAGGCCGGGCCGACAATACGTATTAAAGGGTGACGCCACTTCAAGATCAGCGTAGAGAATCCTCTGCCCCCGCTTGTTCGTGGCGTAAGCGATGGTGGGATCGGCCTCCAGGTGCCGGCGCCGCGCCAGACGGTTCAGGTAGACGGCGGCCACGCGCGGCATTTCTTCCTCGCGGGGGGTCTCGGCCTCGACGATCGAAGCGAGAGTGAGGACCTCGTGGAAGGTCGCCAGTGGGCTTTTGGCTTCGTCGATGATGTCCCGCCAGAGGGCGGCCCCCTCCCCCAGGACGGACGCAGCCACCCGGGCGGCGTCAAGACCTTCGGCGAAGTGATAGGTCTCCGGGAAAAGATAACCCTCACAGACGGGGAACCTGCGACCCGTCCGGACTCGCTCGGCGCTCAGGATATCCTCGTATGCCGGCAGGATCGCCGGGTCGT
>JACNKJ010000175.1 GCA_014382085.1 bacterium | reverse complement strand
ACGAATTCATAGAGACAGTATAGGCTTATTTTATGTCCGACATTCTCCTGGTTCACGCGGAAGACAGTTTCACCAAGGGATTCGTGGGCTCCATGCCGCCCCTGGGCCTGGCCTGGCTCGCCACCTCATTGCACCGCGAAGGACTATCCGTTCGCATTTTTGATCCCCAGGTGGAGCAGGAATCCTTCGATGAGGTCATTGCCGGCGAGCGCCCTTCGGTGCTCGGCGTCAGCGTTACAACCGCCGCCCGCTTTCGCGCCTTCGACTACGTAAAGCGCGCCAAGGAGCGAGACCCCAAAATCCTCACCGTTCTGGGCGGCCCCCATGTAACCTGCTCGGCTCAGGATACCCTTCAGCACCTTCCCGAACTCGACGCCGTGGTGCGGGGCGAAGGCGAGCTTCCTTTCGCGGAGATCTGCACTCGTCACATGAGAGACAATTCCAATTTCACCGGCGTAGGCAGCGTGAGCTGGCGCCGAAACGGCGATGTCCTTCACAACGAAAATGCGCCGCGAGTGAAAGACCTCGACGGTCTGGGATTTCCCGCCCGGGAGCTCCTGGCCAACGACCTTTACGATTTGGAAAACGAGTTCCTTGGAACGCGATCCTTCCACATGATGGCCAGCCGAGGATGCCCCTATCAGTGCAGCTTCTGCTCGGCCGGAGCCATCTGGGACCACAGGGTCACCTTCCGCAGCCCTGAACACGTAGTCGACGAGATGATCCAGTTGCGGGATCAGTACGGCGCGGAGGGCATTCGTTTCATGGACGCCCTGGTAACCGTGCGCAAGAGCTTCACCATGGCGCTTTGCCGGGAAATCAAGCGCCGGGATGCGGTGATGCGAAATTCGCGTAGACACCGTGGACGAAGAAATGCTGCGAGCCATGCGCGACGCGGGATGCTACTATTTGGACTTCGGTGTGGAGTCCATCAACCCGAGCGTGCTGAGACGCATGAAGAAGCAGATCACGCCCGAGCAAGTTCAGAGCATTTTGAAGCTCAGCTACGATCTCGGATTCAAGACAAAGGTGTTCTTCACGGTTGGGCACATCGAGGAAACGGTGAGCCAGGCCACCGAAACGCTTCGTTTCATTCGCAAGAACAAGCGTTACATTTCACGCATCGGCGGAGGCGTGGGCATCAACATTTTCCCTGGAACCGAGGTAGAGCGTTATGCCATGGAAGAGGGGCTCATGCCCGAAGGATTCCACTGGTCCAAGCCCTATCATAATGAGGAGAATCTACATTTTTCCACGGCGCCTTCGGTGCCTATCCTTGTGCAACCCCAGTTAACTTGGCGCGAGTTGCACCTAATGCGCAGACGACACCTGTTCCAAAAATTGCGCGACCCGGAAGTCATCAAGGCCAACCTTCAGAAACTACGCGGGCCTGCGGCGCTCCGTCGAATCAAGAGTTTGGCCGGCGGTGTTTTAGGAAGCGGGAAGATCAAATCCACGGACAGTAAACGGAGCGGTTGATGCGCATTGCTCTATTGGGTGACGGACGCATGGGACACGTGCGAAGGTGGGTGTCTTTTTTTCATGAGCGCGGGCATGAAGTGCTGCTTTTTTCCCATGAAGATCCCAGCGGATGCCTTTTCCCATATATGCGCATGCGTGGTTTCTTGCCCACCACGACTCTGTCCTATCTTTCGGCCATGCCGCGCGTTCGCCGAGAATTGGCGCGCTTCAAACCCGACCTGGTGAACGCCCTCTACGCCGGTGGATACGGAAGCTGCGCCGCCCTAAGCGGATACCCCTTCGTCATTTCCACTCTCGGCTCCGACCTGCTCATCGATTATCCGCGACACACCCTTCATCGTTTGATGATCCGCAGCAATCTGCGCAAAGCGCGGCTGGTGACCACCGACGCCGAAGTGCTTTCGGATATCGTACGCGCGGCGGGCGTGCCGGAAGCCAATATTCTCAAGGCCTACTTCGGCGTGGATCCGAAGATTTTCTTCCCTTCTTCCCGGTCCATCGGAACTGCGACAAGGGTCATCAGCACGCGAAATTTTCATTCTGTCTACGGCCTGGACGACCTCATCGAAGCGGCACCTTGGATTCGCGCCGAGTACCAAGCGGAGTTCGATCTTTGTGGGGATGGACCTGAGCGAAAGCGCTTGGAACTTAAGTCGGAGGAACTTGCCAACTCCAGCTGCCGCTTCTACGGAAAGCTCGATGCGCCGACCCTAGCCGAGCTTCTGCGTACCGCCTCGATTTACGTATCAACCTCTCGCTCGGACTCCACCTCCGTTTCTCTCCTTGAGGCCATGGCCTGCGGCGCGATTCCCGTGCTAAGCGACATTCCGGCCAATCACGAGTGGATCGTCGAGGGCGAGAACGGACTCTTCTATGAGACCGGCAATGGAAGAGATCTGGCCCGCGCCGTCAATCAGCTCCTCGGCAACGAGGTTTTGCGCGAAAACATGCGAAGACGGAATTTCCAAATCATCGAAGAGCATGGACTTTGGGCGGAAAACATGTCCCGCGTGGAGCAGGCTTTCGAGAAAGTCATTTTGAACGCTTGATCGCCTAGGCGATCCGCGCTACACTGGCCTCACCCTCCCGCGCCGAGCCTTGTTGGTCGGCGCGTTTTCCATGCCGCCTCCCCGGCCGTTCCCTCCCGGAATTTGCTACCCGCCATCTGTTACCCATGGTCGCCTGAACGGCAGGGTAATGCTATTGGCCGGTGGCTGGAGACTGGCGGAAACCTTGTTCATCCATCTCAACGTTCACAGCTGTTACTCCCTGCTCTCCGGTGCGGCGGGTCCCGAAGACTTGGCCGCTCGCGCACGCTGGATGGGTCAGCGCGCACTCGCCATCACCGACAGCAACGGGCTCTATGCCGCAGTACCTTTTCAGAAGGCCTGCGAGGCAGAAGGAATTCACGCCATCTTGGGTGCGGAGTTGACTCGGCCCGAACTGCGCGAACACGGCGGCAAGGTTTCTGCCGGCGGATTCTCCCGTGAGCGCCCCGCCGGTCCTTCGCGCCCCGGCGATCGTGCGCCCCTGCTGGTGCGCCGCGAGGCCGGCTCTAACCTCCTGAGTGAGATTCTCAGTTCGCGGCCCATCGACGCGGACTTTCGTTTCGCACACGCACTTCTGCGCGGCCCC
>JACNKJ010000393.1 GCA_014382085.1 bacterium | reverse complement strand
GCCTTGATTTTCAGGGCGTCTACAGACTCATGGCGAAAAGCCTCTGAGGCCCATCTAAGGGGAAACTCCACTTGGTACGCCGGATTCAGGCGAAAATCTAGTCCCCACTCTTCAGGGTATGTCGCAACACCCATCGCCACCGCACCTAGGAAAATGCCTCCGGGATCCAGTTGAGAGATCCAATCGCTCCAGCCCGGCTGAAGTGAATGAACCAGCAAGCCGTCCACTTGCTCATCACCGGGCTGCCAGGCCTCTCCGGTTTGAGCATCCCGAGCTCTACCGCCCGGACCCCCTACGATTAGGCGCAATCGTATGTTCTCTTGGCCGCGAAGAGCGTCCAGCAGGAAGGGCAGATCCCAGCCCGGGCGACCGGCGAGAACCAATATTTCCAATCTTTCGTCGAGCACGTCCAGGCTGAAAACCTGAACGTTATTGGAGCTATTCGCATCTTCCCCTTCGCCCACGAGCTCAAGGCTCAGGCGGTGGGACCCCTCTTCTTCAAAGACAAGGGGGATGTCGATCTCGATCAGACCTGGTCCCTCAATCATCGCCCAGTCTTGCTCATAGAGCAGGCTCTCACCTTCGCGCAGGAAAAGGCGACCCTGTCGTGCACCTCCCTGTACCGACTGAATCTCAACCTGTAACGAAGCGCGCTCTCCCAGTTGAAGCAGGGCGGGGAAGCGGGGTCTTTCCAATCGCAGATCCGGCTGGGGCATTGAATCACCCAGCATAATCGCCAGCACGGGGCGTGAAGCTTCATGGGTCCAAAGCCCGCCGCCACGATCTTGTCCATCGCTGAGCAGAAGCAGTTTTTCACCGGGGCGGGCCGCGGGCAAAGCCCCGAGCGCTGCGCCTAGATCGGTGAAAGCCGCTTCGGCGGCGGCGGGCGGATTTCCTTCAATCAAGCCTTCGCCGAAGGAGGCAACCTTCAATTCCAGCTTGGGCTCCTGGGCCAAAACATCGAGCAAGGCAAGCGCTGCCTGGTAGCGACTCGCTCCATCACCCGATCTATCCATGGGCAAGGACATGCTCGCAGAGGCATCCAACAAAACCTGCAGGCGCGGAGCTTCGATGTGTGTCCGCGTCCACTCCAGACTCCAACCGCCCAGCATGAGTGCCAGCAAAAGGGAAGCCGCAAGCCTAAGGCTTATGAGGATGCGCCGATGTCCAGGCCGGGGCGCTGGTTCTGTGCGCAGGTATATCCAGACCGTCCAAGCCACTAGTGGCAGGAGCACAGCCAGGAATAGAAGGGGACGATCGAGGTGTAGGTCGAAATTCATAGCCGCCGGTAAGAGCTTGGGGAAATGCCGTGATCACTTCTTCCCTGAAGTGTCGCCCATGGCGGCGCTGAGATCCAGTACGGAAAGGCGGCGGCCCTGGCCATCCCTCACTTCCTCGTAGGATGTGGGGTCTAGCACAAAGTGGATGCCGTCGTCCTTTTCCACTCGGAGCAGGTAGGTATAGCGACCGGGGAGGAGTTCAAGGCTACAGCGCCAATTGTCGCTGCCAAGCTCCGAATACATGTCCTGCCCGGGCTGCCACTCATTGAAGTCTCCCACCACGCTCAGAGATTTGGCACGACCATGGTATTCCAGGAAAACCTGGATGTGGTCCCCTTTGATGGCAGTACGAGGTCCTCGACTGGGACCTGCGCAGGCCAGAAGTGCAGTCAGGAGCAGCAGGGAAAGTATGCGCCTCAAGATCGATGCTCCTTGTAAAGCGAAGTGCCAAGACCCAGCAACTGACCACTCACCACCAATTGCACCAAGGCCAGTGCACTCAGGAAGGGCAGCTTGGGCATATTGCCGCTGAGAACCAGATAGAAGAACAGAAAACCGTACTGGATGAAGTAGAAGAGCCGCCCCATGAAGGTCGCCCGCATGGGTAAATGCCCCAGCGCTGCCTTCAAGCTAATGGCACCCCCCAGAAGGATAGCATAGCGCAGGGTTACCAGAATCATGAGCCAGAGGGGAACGTGCTTGCTCGCGAAGAGCGCCGCGAATGTGAAGAAGCAGATCACGGCGTCGATGCTCGGATCCACCATGCGACCCAATTGGGTAACCTCATTCATGCGGCGGGCCAAGAACCCGTCCAGCCAGTCGGTGAGAGCGGCCACGAGAAACACCCAGGCAGCCGTTTCCAGGCGACCATCCAGAATGAGAATGAAAACCAGGGGGATGGCCAAAACTCTCACCAGGGTGACACGAGTGGCAAGATTAAGCTTGGCCAGGGGTCTTCCCTCGGGCGTGTAGAGCAAATGCACATTGGCGGCCAGGAGGTATCCAACCAGAAGACTCCAGGGAAAGGCGAATCCCAAATAGACGAGCACTCGACTGTCCTGGAAGAAAATCAAGGCGGCGGTCAATTGTGCCAGACACATGAGAGCCATGTATCCCCACACGGAACGGCGCACCAGGCCCAAGCCCGATGCGCTACGTTCCGGTATCCTTATGTTCCGCGCCTCACTCACCCGATCGCGTCTCCTATTCCTGATTCAAGGCCGCATGAGCCGCCGCCAAGCGAGCCACGGGCACCCGATAAGGCGAACAGCTCACATAGTTGAGGCCCACATCATGGCAGAAGGCCACGCTCTTGGGATCGCCGCCATGCTCGCCGCAGATTCCCACCTTCAGATCGCCACGTGTGGCGCGACCCTTTTCGAAGCCCATGCGAACCAGCTGGCCCACGCCACTCTGATCCAGGCTGCCGAAGGGATCGGCCTCATAGATGCCCTGCTCAACGTAGAAAGGCAGAAAGCGCCCCGCGTCGTCGCGGCTGAGGCCCAAGGCGGTCTGTGTGAGGTCGTTGGTGCCGAAGCTGAAGAACTCAGCCTCGTGGGCGATCTCGTCAGCGGTCAGCGCGGCGCGGGGCAGTTCGATCATGGTGCCGATGAGATAGTCCACCTTGCGGCCCATTTCCTCGAAGACCAGCTCGGCGGTTTCGAGCACTACCTTACGCTGCAGTTCCAATTCCTTCACGTGCCCCACCAAGGGAATCATGATTTTGGGATGCACGGCCACACCTTCTCCGGCCACCACACAGGGAGCCTGTAGGATGGGCCGGGCCTGCATTGCCGTGATCTCCGGGTCGACGGTTGCCCGGCGCACGCCGCCCGTGCCCCAC
>JACNKJ010000392.1 GCA_014382085.1 bacterium | reverse complement strand
TGGTGCTCTGATAAAGAGCGAGCCAGCCGTCGTTGTCGAAGTCGGCCCAAGCCGCCGACCGAGTGTGAAGATCGGGCTGTGGAAGAGCGGCGCTGACGTCCACGAAGAATCCGTCGCCCTCGTTGCGTAGAAGCTTGTCTGGATCGTCTCCATTGCCCAAGAAGAGGTCGGGGTCGCCGTCGTTATCGAAATCGCCCCAGACACCGCAGAGACCGTTGCCCAGATCGTCCAAGGGCGGAATCGAGACATCGGTGAAGTCTACGCCGCCCTCGTTGCGAAGAATGCGGTTGTATCCGGAGTTGGTGACGTAGAGATCCAGGTCGCCATCCAGGTCATAGTCCACCCAGGAGGGATCGCGACTGTGGCCGCTACCCCCTAGAACCGGATCGGTGGCATTGCTGAATCCGCCGGCCCCGTCATTTTCGAGCAGCAGGTTCGACTTGTGGCTTGTGCGAGTTAGATAGACGTCGAGATCGCCGTCGCCGTCGAAATCCCCCCAGGCTGCATCATTACATTCTTCCGTAGGATCAATGGGCGGCTCTGTCACATCGACGAAGCCGGCCGGACCTTCATTGCTGAAGAGCTGGTTGGACTCGATTGCGTTGACGAGGTAAAGGTCGAGGTCCGCGTCACTGTCGTAGTCGACCCACCCTGCGCTGTTACCCGCATCGAAACTGTCCAGGGGTGGTTCGGTGAGATCGGCAAAGAAGCAGCCCCCCTCGTTGCGGGCCAGGCGATTCATGGCGCCCACCCCGCTCAGATAAATATCGTGATCGCCGTCCTTGTCATAGTCACCCCAGGCAAGCTGATAGCCGTAGGTGGATTGAAGCACCCATTCGCTCATATCGGTCCAAGAGGTGTAGGGCGAAAAGTTGCTGCAGCCCTCAATGTCGAATAGATGAGCCAGGCCGCAAGGAGAAGTAAAAATCTGCGTGTGCTTGTGGCCGACTCCCGCCACGATGGAAATACCGTGACGATCATAGATTTCAGAGCCGAAAACGTGGCCTAAATACCGCAGGTAAATCTGCCCCCGCTGCAATCGGAACTGCCCCTGATACATGGCCGGGCAGGAACGATCCAAATATTGATCGGTGGGATTGCTGTCGTTGCCGCCGAGTAAATAGACCACTTCGCTGCGTGCGTAGCGTGCCCCGAGAGTGTCGGGATGCTGATTCATGTACTCGTTGAGATTCTGAAGTCCATACTTGTAGTCATCGTAGTCGGGACAAAGGTCGATTTCTTCAGATGGCGGATTTTCGAACTGAAAGGCGCTTCCCGGCCTGAGTCGTTCCGGCGAGAAGTAAAGGTAGGTGGATGGATTCGAGACCAGGGATTTCACGAACACACCGCGCGCGCGCAAGGTATCCAGGGCGACCGAACCGGCCGCGTAGCGGTTGCTGAATTGTCCACCTGCGGAGTGTCCCGCCACGACCACCGACTCCAAATCGGGCAGCAGATCGGCTAGACGAAGTAGAATGCTGTCTGCCAACGCGAAGGAACTCACTCGCCAAGGGCGCGGCTTGGTATTGGTGCTATCTGACGGATCGCCTTTTCGCCATCCCATGTATTCCCAGTAAAGGTGGGAGTCATCAAGTAGGAAACTGTCCAGGTCTGCGGCCGTGAGATACTGGGGTGTGAACAGCATCGACTCTTGAGACATGCCGGACAGGAATGCAGCCGTGACACAATCTTGGTGGTAGTCGTCAGCATTCCGCAGCGTGCCGTGAACCATGTATACAAGATGGCTCACTCCCGGATGCTCGATCTCGACATCTCGGTTACAAAGATAAGGCAAGCGTAATGTGTCACCGTTTTGGACGAAGCTCATTCGGGCAGGCGGAATGGAATCGACGATGTCGTCGAAATTCCCTTGCAGCCAAAACTCAGCCCGAGCTGATATGGGCAGCATTGCCAGGACAAAAACGATCAGGCAGAAGAAGCGCATGAAACCTACCAAAAAGAAGAGCGGCCCTTGTCAGAGACCGCTCAATTATAACACATTCTTCTGATCCATCTCTAAGCGCGACGCAATGCTCCCTTACTCCACGCCATGACCCGTTCAAAGTAATAGTAGAGCGAAGGTATCAGGATCAGTGTGAAGATGGCGCTCACCAAAACACCGCCAATGGTCACCACAGCCATGGCAATACGATATTCGATACCCGAACCTCGACCGATGACCTGCGGCACCATTCCCACGGCAATAGCCAGATTGGTCATGATCACCGCGCGCAAGCGCAGGGGGCATGCCTCAAGCAAGGCCTCTTCGAGATCCCGTCCTCTAGCGCGCAACTGTGACACGTAGTCCAAGAGCAGGATGGCGTTGTTCACCACGATTCCCACCAACATGACCATGGCCATGAGGCTCATGATGTTGATGGTCGCTCCCCCGAAGAAAAGCCCCATGGCTGAACCGATGAGACCCAAGGGCAGAGTCACCATGACGGTGAGGGGATGGATGAAGGATTCCAGAATCATCGCCAGGACAACGTAAGTAAGAATGATTGCCAGGATCATGGCCTGGAAAATGGAGGCGAAGGCATCTTGCTGGAATTCGTACATACCACCAAAGACAATGCGCGAACCCGTGGGCTTCTCTATCTCATCGAACTGCGGTTCTAAGAGAGCCACGATATCCGAAACCGTGCCATGTCCGATGTTAGCAGTCACCGTGATGCGACGTTGACGATCCCGCCGGAGAATTTCCGCATCTCCACGCTCTTCGCTAAGTTCACCGAGTTGACTCAGGGGAAGAAGCGTCGGCCCGGCGGCGATACGCAGCTCAGACAAGCCCTTGGGGCTGGTGCGAAATTCATCTTCCAGCTGCACGCGAATCTTGTATTCCTCGCCAAGCTCGCGATAGACGGAGCTTTCATCGCCTTCATAGGCGTTCCTGAGCATCATGGCCAAGGCCACGGTGCTCAGGCCTCGCCGCGCGAGTTCCTGGCGATCGGGATGGAAGACCAACTCGCGGCCGCCCTCTTCCACACTGCTGGCGATACCCACCAGGCCCTCGGCTTCCCAGAGAATCGCTAGAACCTTTTCGCTGATGTTCTCGTGAGCGACGGGGTCATCTCCCATAATCTCGACCACAAGATCTGCGGAAGAGCGGCCGCTCGCGTCCGCCTG
>JACNKJ010000189.1 GCA_014382085.1 bacterium | reverse complement strand
CCGGCTCACCCTTGAGCGTGTTTGTTCCCGCATGGTGGGGACAGACGCCATCTTCGCCCTGGGCCCAGATGCTACCGTGCCCATGGGCCAGGCCATGACGCGCCGGGGCCACGTCGGCCTCGCTCTTGAGGTCGGCAATGGTCAGTGCTTCGCCGTTCTTCTTATAAAGAATCTTGCCTTTCGCCCTGCACCTGGAGATGGTTTTTCGAATCGCGTCGAAGGCCGCCTTGGTGCCCACGCCCGCCTTGCGGATGAACACCACTTCTTCCGCATTCTTGGCCACTCGGGCGCGTTCCACCACGGGCGCCGTTTCAACCACGAGTTCGCATCCAACTTCTTTGAGGGTGCGCTTCAGGCGCGGCAACCAACTGACCGCCGTTTCCACGCCATCGCTGCCGTAAACCGCCACCTTGCCCTTGGCGCGCTGCTTTTTCAGGGCCCAGGCAATATAGGCGAGTGTGTAGTCGCCGGGCTTCTTGGCCTGCTTGGCCAGCTTCATGGCAGGCGTCGCCGAGCGGACGATCCAGTCGAGACCGGTCTCGGCCGCGCAGTCGCGCTCCATGTCTCCGGCGATGAGCAGCTTCTTGCTGCCGCGTTTCCAGATGAGCACGGCGGCTTCGAGTTTCTGCGCTCCGGCCAGGTACCAGAAGTTCGGATTCTCGGGCGTGTTCCCCAGGGCTACGATGACATCAAGGCCATCTTCCTTCATCAGGGCGTCCACCTTGGCGTGCATGGCATTTTTCATGAGGCTCTCCTTGGGCTACTGACGAGCCAGCAATATGGCACCGGAAATGATCAAATTCAACGACTTGCACGCTCAAAGCTCACCGTCTGTGAATGTGCAGGCTGGTTCTTCTGCCTGCGGACGGCCTCGTCGATGTGTTATTATTTATGTCCATGTGGCACTTTCAAAGGGGGCCTGTCGATGCTGAGGAATAGTGCACCCACCATCTTCTGTTTACTGGCCATTATTGCTAACAATTCTTTTGCAATGCCATCTGTAAAAACCAGTCATGTTGAGGATTTCTCCTCTTGGGACTATTGCGACACTACAAATACCAGCGCCCTTTGGGATATTCAAGCGGGTCAGATCCGGCTACCCCTCTTGAGCCATGCTAGCGTGGATAGTCTTCCGATTCCAGGCACCGCCATCGATATCCTCATCGCCGGAAACTGGGCCTACGTGGCAGGGGGTGAGCAAGGTCTGCAGGTAATCGATATGAGTGACCCCGAAAGCCTTGAGCTTGTTGCCGGACTGGACACACCCGGCAACGCAATCGCCCTTTCCCTCGAAGGCGATGTGCTCGCCATCGCGGACCAACTAGAGGGTGTGCACTTTATCGACATCAGCGATCCGGCAGCCCCAGCCGTTCTATCCACCCTCGACACCCCGGGCGAAGCGTCGGGCATACAGTTGGTGGGCTCGCTAGCTCTGGTTGCCGACGGCCTTCCGGGTGTCCAGGTCGTCGACTATTCCGATCCGAGCTCGCCCAGCATTGTCGCTTCGTGCAACACACCCGGCAGCGCCCTCGATCTCGTGTGGGAGGGCGATGCCCTATATGTGGCAGACGGTTCTGCAGGGTTTCAAGTCATGGCCTTTACAAATCCCACAAATCCGGAGATCGTGGCGAATATTCCCACTATGGGTCACTGCTATGACGTCGTCGCGATCTGCGACCTAGCCTATCTGGCCGAAGGAGAAGCCGGGCTCAAGATCGTCGACCTAAGTGATCCCTTCGCTCCCCAGGTCACCGCCAACTTGGCTCTTCCCGGCAATGTGACAAGCCTGCAAGTGGACGGCGACTTCGCTTACTTGGGGAGTGAAGATTCAGGACTCGCAATGGTCGACGTAAGCGTGGCGGGAAACCCGCGTTGGGTGACCACAATCGCGGGGGAGCATTTTGTCGGCAGCGTGGATCGTCACGGCGAGTATCTGCTTTGCGCCATGGGTGTCGAGGGCCTGTGGACCATCATGGCCGGAGAAGGGATGGAGCTCACCCAGGTCTACGGCACGAACCAGTACGGGGCTTCCCACTGGATCGAGACCTACGGAGATTTGGCATTCATTGGTCAATCCGCGAACCTCCACATCCTCGACATTCGCAATCCCATGAAGCCTGTCTTACACGGAACCCTCTACGCCCCCAACCACCAAGAGGAGGTTGTTGCCGCAGGGGACCGGCTTTACATCGCCAACGCACACACCGGGCTGAGCATCGCGGATATCTCCGATCCCGAAAATCCAACGATGATGTCCACCGTCGACACGCCGGATTTTGCCGAGGCGGTCAAGGTGAGGGGTGACCTGCTCTACCTCGCCGAAGACGAACTCGGCCTCATGGTCTACGACGTGAGCGACCCCTACAATCCGACGGTGATGGGAGCTGTCGCTACTCCTGGGTACTCTTCCTATATCGCGCTGGACGGGAACTATGTCTATGTCGCCGACACTCCGGTGGGTCTCTCAGTCGTGGACATCTCGAACCCGGATGACCCGCAACTCGTGGCGAACCACAATCACTACGGTAATTCTCAAGATTTGAAGATCGAAGGAAATCTGCTTTACATCGGCGCACTCAGCCACGGCGCTTACATTCTCGATATTGCCGACCCCCTCGCTCCCTTTACGGTAGCAAACATCGACGCGTATCGAGGTCGTGACGTGGCCGTCTTTGGGGATCTCTGTTACATCAGCGCCGAGCACTACGGCATTCAGGCCGCCGATCTTAGCGATCCGAGCCAGCCGATCATAGTGGAGAGCCTAATCGACGAAAGCTCTCCCATTCGCATGAGCAAGAGCGGCGACTACCTTTATGTGGGGCAGGTCAACTCCGACGATGGCTTCCGTATCTTCAAGATTCTCGAACGGCAGTTCGATCTCGATCGAAACATCGCCCAGTCCGAGAAACTCAACGAAGGCGAAGACTTGATCTATGGAGTCCGTTACACAACGGCCCAACATGATTCCATCCACTGGGAGACGACCGCTGACGGGGGATTTTTCTGGCGAGTAATCCATCCGGGCACCGGCTACCTGAAGCTTCCATTCCCCGGAAACGATCTACGCTGGAAGGCCGTGCTTCCCTATGCGGGAGAAATTCCCCTGACGGGTCCCATATGCGATGAACTCCAGGTGGACTGGCTCTATGGATATGGGGTTATTAGCTCGGCGGAGGACGTTCCGGATGACGAAGGCGGAGAGTTGCGGCTGAGCTGGCTCCCAAGCGGACTCGACCTGCATGGCGCCTCTCCGGAGGCTGTATCCTATAAGGTCCTCAGAAAAGCGGATGGAAGGTCCAAGTGCCGCGAAGATTGGGAGGAAGTGGCCAGCCTGCCCGCAGTAAAGCTGGAATCCTACACGGTGGTCGTGCCAACCCACGCCGATTCCACCCTTATCCCCGGAATGTGGCGGAGCACGTATCTTGTGCGCACGCTTACGACTGATCCGGTGGTGTTCTTCGACTCCCCTCCCGACAGCGGTTATTCCGTCGACAATCTCGCTCCACCGGCACCCGAGTATCTCGTGGTGGTACCCACAAATGGCGGAGGCATGGATCTGAGTTGGAGCGCCTCTCCGGCCGAAGATCTGCTCCACTATAAAATTTATCGGGGGAGCGATCCGGAATTTCCAGTGGACCCAGAGCACCCCCTTGCCACATCTATCTCAACCGCATGGACGGACTCTCTCGGCAACGAGGATCATTTCTATCGTGTGGCAGCGGTGGACAGCTCTGGAAATGAGGGGGCCTTGTCTGAAGTGGGCTATGTCGTCGATGTTGACCAAGGTCAGTCGCCCACGTCGCACGCGCTTTTGCCCAACGTTCCGAACCCTTTCAACCCTTCCACGCTAATCCACTTCGAAATCGGAGGAAAGGGAGCTGGCGCTAAAATTGAGATTTTCGATTCATCCGGTCGAAGGGTCAGACTTTTGCTGGACGCGTGGCGCAGTGCGGGTCGCCAATCCATCCGATGGGACGGCAAGGATGATGCGGGCAAGCTACTTAGCTCCGGCCTCTATCATTGCCGACTGTGCCTGCCTGGGTTCGGCGAATCGCGCAAGTTGGTACTTCTGAAATAAGTCCACACGCGGATTAGTACAAGGTCTTCACCGTTCCCCAAGTACCCATCGCCGCAGGGCTTTCATCTAGTACCAGCTCCACATAGTCAACGCGCACAAAGTCGGGGTAGGTGCCCGACAGGTATTCGATCTGCACCGTGTGCGGCCCCTGCTCCAACTGAACTTGCCCGGCCCCCGCCACGCGGAGGAAGTCGTAGTTTCAGCCAGCCCCAATGCCGGTGAAGCCGAAGTTCATGGTCTGGATTCGATCTTCGCGGCCTTGTGGCCAAATTGATACGAGATAGCTGTGCACATCGTCGATGGCCTGGAAAGCCATGAAGCCATCGTAGTTGCCATTGGCGGGTACGTACATGTAGAGCTGAATCCAATCACCATCCATGTCGACACCGTCGGCGCAATATTCCTGACTGGCGCTCTCACAGAAACCCACGTGAATAGAATCCCCTCCATTGTTTTGTGTGGAGAAGGGATCATAACTCTCGGCCTCCACCTTCACTTCGATGGTGGCAAGGGATTGCCCTGCACCCGACAACATGAGCATCCCTAGTAGGAAACACATGTTCATTTTTCTCATGATATTCTCTCCTAATACCTCGACTTGACCATGCTCCAGTTTTCCGAAGCCGTGGGTGTTTCATCCAGCAGTAGCTCCAGATAATCCACACGTACGGCATCGGGATAGATTCCATTCTCGTACTCGATTTGCACGAAGTTGATACCCTGCTCGAGGTAAACGGTCTGACTTCCCGAGATTCGGAGAAATTCATACTCGCAACCGGCGCCTTCACCCACGTAGGTGAAATCAACGTTTTCGGTTCGGACAAAATCGCCATCGGGCCAGAAGGCCGCCGAGAAGTTCTGTTCGAATAGATCTGCCTGGAAGCCGATGTAGGCAAAGTAACTTCCGGTCTCTGGGGCGTCGATTGACAAGCGAATATAATCGCCCGGCATGTCGACACCCCGAACGTAGTATTCTTGACTGGCGCTTCCGCACCAGACGACATAGAAATTGTCGCCGCCGTTGTTATTCCAAGCCTGATCCACGTAACTCTCAGCTTCGACCAAAACACTCGTGGTCGCCATTGCGCCCGAGGCAATCAGAATCAAGCCCATCAGGCAAAAGAGACTCGCACTGCGAAAGGTCATTTGCACTCCCCTAGAAATTTGCCGTCATCTGAATCACGGCAATCATGGATCGCTGTCCGTCTTTGCTCGATGTAGTTTCTGCACGCACATAAGTAAGATCGGCCTGCAGCTCCGCGGCCCGGCCGAATTTGTGTCTCGCAGTGAGGGTGTGAGTCCATCGGTCACAGGTGCATAGTCCGCCGCCAGGCTCTTCGCTTGCGAGAGTTGTTACAAGGTCTAAGGATAGCCCTTTTCGAGGCTTCCAACCGACAAGGGCGCTACTAATGCTGAGACGCTCGGGCATGTTGCCGGCATCCACATCTTCCACTCGTTCTAGTTGTTTGTGGAACAGGGCCAGGGCCGCGCTCTCGCCTTGCCACTGAGCCGAAATGCGATAACCCTGTGCATTGCCCCGGTAGCTCAGGGCGCGGAAGGGCGAGGTGAATTCCGGATCCAAATTTATCCACGCAGCAGCAAAGCGAAGGTTTTTGCTTCGCTTGAAGTTGAGCTCCGCGAGGTGGGCCGCACCGTTCAAGCTTTCACCGAAGCCGTTCATCTTGTCCACCCGCTCGAAGCTGCGAGCGGTTTCCCCATGTAGAGTTAGCCCCTGCCAAAGGGGAATCAGAGCGCTGGCCGACCACACTTCATTTTTGTGGATGAAGCTCAGAGGCAATTCGGACCAGGACAGGGGCAGGTCCGAGGATTCGCCGTCTTCATGGGCGCTCAAATGCTGAATCGCAAATACGCCACGGGACTGGGCAACAAAATCGAAGCTGTAGACCAAACGCGAGGCGAGAACATCTCGGCGATAGGCGAAGGGATTGTCCATGGTCACACCCGAACTCGCCACCGCGCGTTGAGGAATCGCGTAGAATGTGCTCAACCTCAGTGAGCGCGCCAAAGACGCTTCCACTCGCAAACCCTCAAAGGTGATTTTCGGGCCGAGGTCGTCCAAGGCCTCTAGCGAAACACCCCGCACCGTGGCGCCGCAAACGCCGCAGCCTGCGCCTCCCGATCCGGCGGCGGGAGGATTATCGGCGAAGTCCCAGCGTTGCAAGGTCAGCGGCGTGAAGTGATCACTGAAGTACCCCAAGCGCGCGCTGAATCGATCTTGGCGAATTTCGCCGAAGGCACTGCCGAACTCGCTACCCAAATACTCGGGACCCTGTTCGAAGAGAACCGGATCCTCGTTACTCATCCGAAGTTTCCCGCCGGCGCTAAAGCCCGGCGCCATTTCCGCGATCAACTCATAACTCGCACGGTAGAGCAAATTCTTCTGAATGGCCAAGCTTTCACCGAAGGGGCCCGACACGCCGCAGTCGCAATCAGATTCATCCCCCCACAGCGACACCGACAGGCCGCGGGTACGAATCTGTCCCGAGTGCTTGAAGACGGGATAGCGCCGACTCGTTTCCATGACAGGCATATCTTCCGGCGCGGCGGCTATTTCAACAACAATGCTGCCGCTCGTCTTCGGATTAACGGCCTTGAGTCGATAGTCGAACGTCGCTCCGCGAATCGCGGTCATCACATCACGAAGCTTCTCCGGCGCATCGTCCAGACTGTCGTAATGGATGGCTTTGATTTCGCCCATCGGGTCAAGCAGTGCAAAACTGAAACTGAAATCGTCGGCGTTCAGGGCCTGGGCGAAGCGACCTTCGGGATCATGAAGCTGGGGAAACTGAAGTCGCCCTTCGGCGATGAAGTCTTCCGCGTCCCAGGCAAGATCATCGAAGTTGATGCCGAGCAGGCGAACACCTTCAGGCGGATCACTCGTCCCGAGTTGCGCCACATTCTCGAGGCAGTCGGGGCATTGGCTATCCCAGAGCACAAGGCAAAGCAGGTCTTCGCCAAGGAAATCGGCGACCTTGGCGGGTTCTCCCGACCCAAGAGTTTTTAACTCTATTTGAAGGAGGTTGTCGAAACTGTCGGCTGCCACCGAGACCGACATCGCCATAACTAGAATAAATATCAAGCTCCGCACGTCCCGCCTCCTAGTGGCGCTAACTCCCTTGCCTCTCCGAGTCTAGCACATATTCGGGGGATGGAAACAAGGGCTCCCGCCAGCACGCGCGGCCTGCTATAATTGAGGGAACGCAAGCGGGAGGATTGCCATGAGTAAATCAACCTGGCTATTGACCACCGCGCTCCTTTGCCTGCCCATGGCCGTTTCGGCCTACCTGCAATTCGGCGCTGAAATACTCATCGAAGACGAGGGCCTGGCCATCGAGGTGCTCGGCTACTCCGTGCCCGATTGGTTCGACTGGAACGGCGACACGATCACCGACCTCATTGTAGGCGAAGGCGGCGGGCTTTACCCGGGCATGGTGCGCGTCTATTTGAATCAGGGCTCAAACCAGGCCCCTATTTTCGAGGGATTTTTCTACGTGCAAAGTGCTGCAGGCGGTGATCTCAGTTACCCCGGCGGCTGATGCATGGGCATCTTCCCGCGCGTTGCGCACTGGGACGACGACTCTCTCTTCGACATCATTATCGGCACGGCCGACGGCACGGTTCGTTACTATAAGAATTTGGGCGACGAGCTTTTCGATGAAGGCGTCGATTTGGAAGTGGGGCCGCCAGGCGGCAAGGTTCCCATTGATGTGGGCTCCCGCTCAACGGTCTGCATTGTGGACTGGGATGAAGACGGCCGCCGCGATCTCTTGCTCGGATCCTATGCCGGCAAATTCCACCTTTACTTAAATACGGGCAGCGATCTGGCCCCCGAGTTTGAATCATTTAGCAATTTGCAGGGCCCCGGCGGCGACCTGGCCATTCCCGTCAGTCGCTCCAGCCCGGAGATGTTCGACCTGGACGGCGACGGCGCCAAAGACCTGCTCGCTGGCGACAATGAAGGACAGCTTTGGTTCTACCCAAATCGCGGGGCCAATGACGCACCGGTTTTCGATTTTCGCTATCGCGTGGAGTGCGCCAGCGTGCCCTACGATCTACCCAATTTCGCCCGCACGCGACCACGCGTTTGCGATTTCAACGATGACGGCTACGCGGACATTCTCACAGGATCCTACTACCATACTGTCCACTTGCTACCAGGTGGAAATTACGAACCCGATGACGTTCCCGAATGGGCCAGCGGTGTATTGGATTTAACGGCATGGCCCAATCCCTTCAATCCCAAGACCACCTTGAGCTTCACCTTGCCTCAATCGGGTCGCGTGGACCTGTCGATCTACGACGGCACAGGGCGCCGACTACGCACCTTACTGGGAGAATGGCGCGAGGCGGGTGAGTGCCGGGTGGAATGGAACGGACGCGATAGGGAAGGCCGTCTTCTCGGCTCCGGGGTCTATCTCGTGAAAGTGACAGCGACCGATTACTTCGACCTGAAGAAACTCGTTTTGTTGAAATAGCCTTCGAGCAGATTCGCTAAGGCATCTTCTCAAAGATGTATCCCGCCTGCGTGGCGCCCCAGGCCTGATTGCCGTCCGCGTCGTATCCGCGATCCCAACTCATGATTCGAGTTTGGCGGATGGTTACATGACTGGTGGCATAGCTGGCACCCCGAAGCGTGCTTTCGCACCCGATTCCCTGAGTGGATCCACCAAAGGTGCCATCGGCCATACGCTCGAGAATAATTGCACAACCCTCTCGCTCTAGAAGCGAGTCGGGCGATAGGTTGTTAAAAAGATCAACATTTTGATAGGCGCCCACAAATCGCTCTTCGTCGGCAATACGATAGACTGCACTCTCAAGGAACATTTCATCTTGGCGACGAAGCCGGTAGATGCGCTGGCGATAGGGTCTCGACTTGTGGCTGGCAACGGCCTGTTCCACATAAAGCCAGCGGCCGTCCCTGCGGTCGGTCCAGATGGGCTGCATCTCCAATTCGATCTCATAGTAGGTTGAATCTTCGGCGGCCTGGGCGGCGCTGGTGAAGGAGCCGCTCATCCAATGGTTGAGCGTATCGAGATCGCTGTCCACCGCGAGATTTCCCTCGTGCTCCGCTTTAATCTGATCGACACTGGCGCAACCGGTTAACATCAATCCAAGGGCAAGAACCGGAAGAAACAGGCTTCTGTAGCGCATCACATCTCCGATTTTCGAACCTGGGTACATCACATGAAAGCAGATTATCCCAGGTGGGCAAGTGCATTTTCGGCGATCTTCTTGCATGTGGATTCGGCTGTGCACGATCTTCCCTTGCCCGCATAAATGCCGAGCAAAAGAAACATCTGGCAATGGATTATACCGTGATAGATTGACCACTCGTCGAGATCATCAGAATTAGGCCGCCCTCAAGCAATCAACGCCCGCTCAACAATAGCAGGAAGCAAGATGAATAAATTTCCACTGTGGCCTCCGCTGCTCATCGGCTTCCTCACCTTGAGTGCATGCGATACCTGTGGTCCCGGCGAGTGTGAACCGTCGAGTAATCTATCATTGAACCTCTCCCACCACTTCGCTTTTGAAGAACGCGGCAGCACCGGATATGGTCTCGTGGAAACATCCGAGGGAAATTTCCTCCTTCTGGGCAACGTACGCACGGAGGACACCCTTTTCATGGAAGATTCCTTCCTTGAAAAAGTGGATGCGAATGGAAGCTCGCTCTGGCGAAATTTGATCTGGTCAGAGTTCTTCACCCGCGGCACGACCCTGACCCTTTGTTCCGATGGCGGAACCGTTGCCGCGGGGCAATTGCGCTACGTCGACAACGGGCCGAGCGACGCGTTCATGGTGAAACACGATGACAACGGCAACAGAATTTGGCGTTCGACATACGGAGATCCCCTAAATGATGGACTAAACGCCTGTATCGAATCAGGGAGCGGCGATTTTGTTTCCGTTGGGTTTATTGAGGTCGACGCCGGGTCGAAACGACCCTGGCTATTGGTAACCCACGATGATGGCAGCCTTAAGTGGCAATCCCTGCCCCCTAAACACCTGATTGGCGAGGCCTATGGCCTAGATGAGTGCCCCGACGGTGGGTTCATCGTAAGCGGGGAAAGTGGAAACTCCGGATTTCTTTGGCGTGTGAATTCCACCGGCGAAACTCTCTGGCTCAAGCAAGTCTTCCAGGGGCTCGGCTCCACTCTTCGCGACGTCATTCGCGTTTCCGGCGGCGACTACGTTTTCACCGGCGTTCTCATGACGGGCAACAACTCCGGCAAGCTACTGCTGGGAAGGAC
Source organism: bacterium (assembly GCA_014382085.1). Classification (GTDB taxonomy): domain Bacteria; phylum Krumholzibacteriota; class Krumholzibacteriia; order JACNKJ01; family JACNKJ01; genus JACNKJ01. Next base: position 5,626 of record JACNKJ010000189.1, on the reverse strand, counting down.
CAACCCCGATGGAGAGGTTCGTTGGTTTCAAGCCCTGGGAAGCGGTTTCAACATGGATGTGGGAAACACAATTCTGGAGCATCCCTTGGGCGGATTTTTCGTGGCGGGTTCGACCACCTCGTTCAGTCAAGGTGATGCCTCATACTGGATGCTCCACTTCGACCTTGAGGGCGCGCTGATCTGGGATGAAAGCTTCAGCCTTCCCCAGTACAGCTGGTGCCATTCCGCTATCTTGAGTTCTAGCGGCGGTTTCGCCGCCATCGGCTTCACTACTGACTACGTGAATCCCACCGAACTCTGGTTTTTCCTAACAGAGCCCTACTCGGCACCTTGATTTGTGCGCCCTAGAGTTTCTTCTCCATGAACTCCAGCGCGCGATCGTGAACTTCCTGCGCGTCGCCGAGTAGCTTCTCCGACTTGTCCCGCCACTCTTCACAGAAGGCCGCGTCTTCGATATCGTTCAGATTGATGCGCACATTGTAGTAGGCGCCGCGCACGCAGACCAAGCCCAGCAAGGCACCCACACCGGAATCGCTCGCGCTGTTCTCGTTGCCCACTTCGGCCACACGTTCACAGAATTTCAGCGCGTCCAGACCCAGTTCCATGACAGAGTAGGGAACGAGAGTCGCACCCTTGGTGGCATCTTGGATGGCTGCCGTGCGTGATGAGAGTTCATCATCGTTCGACTTGGGAAGCTTGAAAGCGGCCATGACTTTGTTGAAAGCCTCGGTGTCCTCGTCCACCTTCTTTTCCAGGTTTTCACGCAAGATATCGGCCTCTTTGCAGAGCACGGCCATCTCGCCTTCCACGGCGGCGTACTTCTTACCGCGGGTAAGACGCGCAACCATAGCGGCCAGACCGGCGGCCAGGGCACCGCAAAGGGCGGCCACAGATCCCCCGCCGGGAGCAGGACTACTGGAGGCCAAGACTTCCGTGAATTCGCTGGTGCCTAGCCCCATGAGGGGACCGGGAGGAACAGGCGGAAGAGCCTTGGGTGAGACTGTACCCTTTTCGAGCATCACTTCGATGACGTTCTCTTCCAGCTTGTAGGGATAGAGATCACTGAGACCCAGATACTCCACGGCCAGGGTCATTTGATCCCATTCACTTTCGGGCAGTGTTTTGCCCGTGTCTTCGCAATGGAAAATCGCAGCGTCCAGCAGAGCCTGCTTGGGAACCACGCCCACGATTTCCGAACCGGTCACCTCCAGGCCGGGCTGCTTGGCGGCCTGACGCTTCACTTCCTCATAGGCGTGATGAAGTCCCACCTGGCGATATTCCAGTAGATTCATACTTACCTGCGCGATGTCCGCATTGAACATCATGCCGGCGGCCTGTGTGGTGGGAAGCGTACCCGGCTGGTTGACGGCTTTACCGTTTTTGTCGCGAACGATCTCCCCATCGTCGTCACGCTTGGCGCGCCCACTCTCGCGAATATCCAGGGCTATAGTGTGCGCCTTCCGCTTCACGTTGGAATTCATGTTGATGTTGTAGGCGATCAGAAAGTCGCGCGCTCCGGTGACGGTCACGCCGCTCTTGGGTACAAACTCAAAGGGGCCGTAGTCGGGCTTGAAATCGGGGTTCTTCATCTTCACGGCCAGAGCCTCATACTCGCCCTTGCGAATATCGGGCATGCGTACGCGGTCGGGACGCTGCGCGCTCTTTGCGTAGAGGTAAATGGGAACGCCTAACTCTTCGCCCACGCGCTTGCCCAGTTTGTGCGATAGCTCGATGCAGTCTTCCCAGGTGGCGTCTTCGCTCACGGGAATAAAGGGCACCACGTCGGCGGCCCCCTGTCGCGGGTGTTCGCCCGTCTGTTGAGTCATGTCGATGAGTTCGGTACCGGTCTTCACGGCATTGAAGGCCGCCTCGAGTACGGCGTCCGGATCTCCAACTATGGTGTAGACCGTGCGATTGAAATCGGCACCGGGATCCACATCCAATAAGGTTGCGCCTTGGGTCTCGCGGATGGACTGGGCGATGGCCTGGATGACGCTTCGGCTCCGACCTTCGCTGAAATTGGGAACGCACTCGATGATCTTGGGCATGGGATTCCTCCGGAATCAGCTTTCCGCTACCGGCTACCAGCCGGCAGCCTGTTCGATATGGCCAAAATACCAACTAGGCACGCTGGCATCCACCCCAGGGATGCCTATCCAATGAATATCCCCACGGCCATGAGCAGGGGGATGGCGTGAGTGAGCAGGATGTTTTTCCCCATGAAGGGAATCAGCCCAGGAATGTTTTCCTTCTCAGCCGAGAGTCCACGTGTGACCTGGACACCCAGCGGCAGGGTTAGCAAGCCAAGCAAAGCCCAATAGGGCAAAGGGCCCAGCAGAACACTCAATAGTAGTGCAACATAACAGGCCGCCAAAAAGATGCCGAAGGCTTTGACGCCGGCGCCGGTGCCGTAGGCGATAATCAGATGCTTTCGGCCCGAGGCGCGATCGGCTTCCAGATCGGGAAACTGGTTCATGAGTAACAGGTTACTCACCAGAAAGAAGGGCGCGAGGGATGCCAGAAAGGCGGCGACGGAGTACTGACCCGTAAGGGCGAAATGTGTGCCGTTCACCATGAAAATACCGAAGCCCAGGCCCGGAGCGAGTAGGCAGGGCGGGGGGGGGCGTGGCAGGGGGGGGGTGGAGGCCACGAGGACCAGAAGCCCCAGCAAGCCAGGGGGCGCGAGGGCCCCCCCCCACTGGATGACGAAGAAGACACCGATAAGGAAACCCACCGCCAAGGCTAGCAGGCCGGTGATCAGGGCGTAGCGCGCTTTCTCAGGTTGATCGGGAAGTGCCCCGCTACCGCCGCTGAAGGGAGTGCGCTCGGTGCGCATGTCCAGGCCACTTTTGAAATCGTCGTATTCATTGAGGGAGTTCACACCGATGTGAGCGGCAAGGCCCCCCACAAACGCGAGGATCAGATAGATCCAGTTCAGGGAGCCCGATTCCAGATAGGCCGTGGCCGCACCCAGAACAATGCAGGCAGGAACCAGAGTGAGAAAGGGTAGGCGCATGGGACCGAGAACGGCCGAGGGGGTTTGGGGGTTGGCATCCGTCACGCGGTAACGCTCCTTCGTTGGCTGCTTGCTACCCGCAAGAAGCTACACTATTTCACCAAGTCTTCTTCGATGCGATCAATGACCCAGCTCACAACCTTTTCGCTACGCAATAGATTCGCGCCCCAATTCCAATCCGGATGCGTAAGGTTGCCTACACGCGCGGTCACCTGTACCGAGTCGCCGCAGAGGTCCAAAAAATGAAGCACAATGGAAGGGGAAATAAGACCATCATTGGGAAGGCGCTCCCAGAAGGCTCCAGACCCCCGCGAGCGATAGTGGTTCCCGGCCACCACGAAACACTCAACAATGGGAGCAGGGGGATTGGCGGCGTTGAAATCATCGATGCACGAAGGTGTGCACCAGCCAGAAAGATTCACACCGTGAAAGGCACGAACGCCACCACGGGGGGTTCCCAGCAGGAACACCTGCCGCGCCGCGCCGGGGTGTCGAGTCACAAATCGCCGCGCCGCGAGCCCACCCATGCTGTGCGCCACGATGTGTAGGTTTTCGAGTGGAATGTTGTTGGAATCCAGGAAGGTTTCGATCTCGTCTACGACTGTATCGTTATTGTCGTCGAGACCGCCCATGGTATTACTCAGTCCCGTGACGATGTAGATTTCACAATGCGCGGGCAGGCGCTCTACGGCGGCGGGGTAGTAGTGGCTGAAGTCCTTCACCAGGCCCTGCCATCCGTGAATGAACAGAACACGATGAACGGTTTGGGATGGGGCTGGCGGCTCGGCATTGTGTCCCGGCGGCATTTGGGGGCGACGCCAGGGAAGGCATGCCGAACAAAGCATCGCGAAAGCGACCACAAGGGAAAGTAGAACCAGGCTGAAACGACTCCAGGAGTTGCGATAGCGCTTCATTCTCCAAACCCCCCATTTCCGAATCGTTGAAGTTGTAGCAAAGCGCTGAATCAATGGAAAGCTCGGAGGCCGTCCGCGCCGCTTGTGGGCTGTGGCAATTATGTGGTATTCTCGTGAATCTTGAGTGTTGGGAGGGGTCTTATGATAAAATCAACTCTTATCCTGTTGTTCTGCATACTGCTAGCGGCCACCACCTCCACGGCTGATTCTGTCGATATTCCCCTTGATTTCATGACTATTCAGGAAGGCATCGATTTTGTATCCGACGGTGATACGGTGGTGGTTCTTTGGTTTGGAGATTATCAAGGTCCCGGTAATCGAGATCTGGATTTCGGCGGGAAGAATCTCGTATTGCGTGGAATCGGCGAGCCTGTTCTCTCGGGGCTTGGCGGTGGACGGGGAATTGTTTTTCAAAATGACGAGTCCTCGAGCTCTATCGTAGAGGGAATTGTCTTTCAAGACTATCGGGAAACTGGCAATGGCTATGCGGTGCACTGCATCGACGCATCCCCAACTTTCAAGTCCTGTCGCTTCGCCGAATCAGGTGATATGGGTTGCACGGCGGGAGGTGGAGGGGCGGTATGTTTAGAGGGTAACTCCAATTCTTTGTTCGAAAATGTCGCGTTCTACAACAACTCCAGCAATTGGGGCGGCGCAGTTTTTTGCCTCTTCGGGGCCGCACCCAGCTTTTTTCAGTGCCGCTTCGAGGCAAACGGGGCGGGAGATGGTGGGGCTGTCGCTTGCGAGAGCTATGCGACACCAAAGTTCAACGAATGTGAGTTTCTCGAGAACGCGGGAAATGGTGGTGCGGTCTATGTGGGTTATGAATGTCGGCCCGTTTTCGAGGACTGTGAATTTTTCGGCAACGATTCATGGGCCGCAACGGGAGAATACGATCCGGGGCGAGGAATAGGTGGAGCCTTCTTTGTAGATGACGGTCACGTCGAGATGATGCGTTGCCGAATCATCGACTCCCGGGCGGGAACAAACATGTGGGCAATGGGCGGAAAGGGTGGCGGAATTTACATCGACGGTGGCAGTTTATTCGCCGAAGAAATTCTATTTGAAGATTGCTCTTCGGCTTTTTATGGATCAGCAATCTGGGCCGAAAATGCAGCGGTCGAAATCCGGCAATGCACCTTTGGCCTAGGTTCAACCGCCCCCGCAGGGGGTGCATTGTATTTCGAGGATGTGTCCGGCTCCATTGAGCAGTGTATCGTCGCATTCAACGTTGGAGGTGGCGTTCTTGGGCTTCGGCTTTGGCCCCAATTTGCTTGCAACGACATCTTTTCGAATTCAAGCGGCGACTATCTCGGTGAGTTAAATGAGCTCACGGGCATCGACGGAAACATTTCTCTCAATCCCATATTTTGTGGAGAGACATTTCCCGATCGTCTATCCATCGCCGACAACTCTCCCTGTGCTCCGGAAAACAATGACTGTGGTCAACTCATGGGCTTCTTGGAGCCCGCCTGCCCCCCCCAAGCGACCCTCCTTCTCGTGCCTTCCGAGTATTCCGATTGATCGTCTGCGCTGCAGGCCGCCGCGCTGGGCGACACGATCGTCGTGGCCCCAGGTAGCTATCGCGGCGAAAGCAACAACACCCTGTCGCCTCAGGGCAAACTGATCTCCATCCTTTCCGAGGCCGGTTCTGGGGAGACTGTCATCGGTTGCGAGGGCGCGGGCCGAGCTTTTA
>JACNKJ010000391.1 GCA_014382085.1 bacterium | reverse complement strand
CGTATGCGGCTGAAGGCGCGCCGTCGGGAGATATTTTGAAGCATCTGCAAAGAGATCTGGATCAGCTTAAGAAGGAAATCCTCACGGTGGGTTCTTTGGTGGAAAAAGCCATGGAAAAAGCCGAGCGGGTGCTCTCGCATCGTGACGCGGCTCTGGCCGAGGAAGTCGTGGCAGGCGACAAGGAGATCGACCGTCGCGAACTAGAAGTGGAAGAGGATTGTCTAAAGATTCTCGCCCTGCATCAACCCGTGGCCGCCGATCTGCGTTTCATCATCGCCGTGCTCAAGGTGAACAACGACCTGGAGCGCATGGGCGATCTGACCAAGAACATGGCTCGTCGCGCTGCCTCGCTGGTTGAAGGTCCCGTTCTTGAGTGCGGAACCGAGCTCAATCGCATGGCCGCCGAAGTCCGGAAAATGGTGTCCATGAGCCTGGACGCTCTTGTGGGCACCGATGTGGATTTGGCCCGGAAGGTTCTCGACATGGACGACGGCATCGACGAGGCCAACCGCGACTTGTTCCGCCGGGTTCGGGACTCTTTGATCGCCAACACGGAAGACATCGAGCGCGGCATTAATGCCATTTCAATTGCCAGGAATTTGGAGCGCATCGGCGACCTGGCGACGAACATCGCCGAGGACGTGATCTTCATGGTCGACGGGGAACTGGTCAGGCACCCGAGCTTGTTCTAGAGCCGGGCGTAGGCATCCATAAACGCGTCGATGCGTCGACGATCCAAGGGCGCGTTCCAGCGCCCTTTTTCTTTGAAGACCGATCCCACGATAAAGGCGTCGGCCAAGGGGGCGTAGTCAGGAAGGTTCTCGGCGTTTAGCCCGCTGCCGATTAGCACCGGCAGATTGCTAGCGCCGCGCACGGCTTCCAGATCGGCCAAGGTAGGCGGCTCTCCGGTAGCGCCGCCTGTGACAATAGCGCCATCGCTCTTGTGCAACGTGAGCATGCCTGCCAAGTCCGCGATGGACAGATCCGCCGTGACCGCGTGACTGGCGTGCTTCTTTTGAATATCGGTGAAGATGGCCACATCTTCGGCGCCGATGGCGTGCTGATAGCGCTTCACGGGACCAGCCTGTCCGTCGATCCATCCCTTGTCGGAAAGATGGCCGTAGATCCACCCTTCCGAGCGAATGAAATTGAGTTCCGCCGCCTGGGCCACGGCCAGGGCGGTCTTCGACGCGGCGAAGAGCACCTGTGCGCCAAGCAGAAAACTTTCTCCAAGTTCTCGTCGCAGTTCACAGGCGATGCGTGTGAAGTAGGTAGCCACTTCCGGCCCCATGGCTTTTTCGCGAATGCAGGGAAAGTCGTGCATATTCTCGATCATGAGCGCGGAAAGACCTGCCTCTTTATAGAGACGGGCCTCGCCTAAAACGATCTCGATGGATGCTACCATTCCCCCATGGCCTTCCACCCCGGGGCTTGGCGGCAAGTGCAGCATGGCGATAAGCGGCTGCTTTCTTCCAAGGACTTCGCGGTCTGACATGCTAGGCCTCGGGCTTTTCCTCTTCATCGGCCGCCGGAGTCGCCGCCTGTTCAGGTTTGCGTTCGGGTTCAGGTTCAACAGCCACTTCTTCGAATTCGCCTTCGCGAACGGCATCCTCATCATCGCTGAATCCATAGCTCTGCTCATAGGCGGCAACCATGATCGCGATGGTAATCGGCACCGTGATCAAATTCGCCACGCCAAAGGTGAGCATGGCCACGAAGCTGAGTGCGATAAAGAGCAGGGCGATGATCGTAGCCGTGAGGTATTCTCTCTTGTAGAACTCCAGACCTTCCTTGAAGGCTTCCGGGCCGCTGAGTTTTTTATCCACCATGAGGGGCCAGAAGGGCAGCAATAGACCCATGACCACCGCGCTGGCGATGACGCCCAGACCCGAGGTAGCCAGGCCCAGCAGATATGCCGGCAACATGGCCAGAAGGAAAATGAGCCCACCCACAAGGTAGCGGGCGAAATCGTTGAATCCGTGAAAGACGTCGCCCAGCTCAGCCTTCTCCCCCTTGGCGATGCGCTTCACCATGTAGACGTATCCTGCGGTCATGGCCGGAAAAAGCACCAGGGTCAAGCTGATGATAAATGCGATCAGCCCGCCGAGGATCAGGTTGAGAGGATCTTTCGTGAAAATCTGCCACCCGCGCGCGAGGGCGGGACCGAATTGTAACTTACCCATCATGACTCCTATCTAGTAGAACAGAAGGCCAATCCCAAGGGCCCCGATAATGACCCAGGCGGGATCTACTTTCAGAAGCAGAAGAACCAACGCTACGGCACCGAGAAGGATAGTATCCCAACGGGGACTCATTCCTCGGGTGGCGCCGAAGGCCAGGAAGAGGAAGACGGCCACCACCACGGGCTTCATAGCGCGTAAAGCGCCATCCAGTTTCGGATTTCCCCGGAATTGATGGACGACTTTCACCAGAAGCAACATGGCCAAGGTACTCGGCAGCAGCATTCCCACAAGAGCGAGCAGGGCACCCGGCACCCCGGCCACATGATATCCGCAGTAAAGACTCGCCTTTGTGGCGATGGGCCCAGGCAGGGCCATGCCCGTGGCCACGCCTTCGGTGAACTGCTCGGGGCTCATGAGCCCCTTTCCCACCATTTCCTTTTCGATGAGCGCCAGCATGGCCGGGCCGCTGCCGAAGCCGAAGGTGCCCACCTTCAGAAATGAGAGGAAGAGGCTCCACATTTCGGACCTACACCTCTTCCTTCATCTTGCCGTGGGTACGCCACCAGAGGGCCAGGACCAGCACCGCGAAAGGAAGCAGGGGCCAGGCGGCTCCCGCACCATCGGTAAGATTCAGGAGCCAGTCGCGGGCGCTGGCCAGGGGGCCAAGCTTCTCGGCGAGCATCACCCAGATCATGGCGAGCAATCCAACAAATGCTGCACCGGCGATGAGTCCGCTACTGAACAAGACGCCTTGTTCGCGACGTTCATTGCGCTCGTCGCCCTTGAATTTCTTTTCGGTCCACCAGCGAATGATGCCGCCCACCATGATGGGCATGGACAGTTCGATGGGCAGGTAGAGCCCCACCGCGAAGGCCAGGCTGCTCATGCCGAGCAGTTCCACCACGATAGCCACGAAGCCACCGATGGCGAGCAAATCCCAAACCACGTCACCACCA
>JACNKJ010000390.1 GCA_014382085.1 bacterium | reverse complement strand
GAGTACGAGCGGGCCGAGCGCTACGCTGGCAACAGTAAGTACGGCCTGGCCAAGTAGGGAAAACAGCAATCGTCGATCATGCCATGCTGAATGCCGAAGACCATGGCGTGCCAGGACCACCCGCCGTCGCAGTCGTCCCAATAGCCCAGGTAGTCGTCGATACAGGAGAGCACGTACTGCTCGGACAGATCCCATTCGCTGATGTATCCGCCGCCTAATGCGGTGAGGATGGCGCTTTCCATGGCCGCGGTGGCCGCAAAGTCCCAGCAGGATCCACAGCTGCCTTGGTCGCGTACGCCGGTAACGAAACTACCGCCGTTGTCGCGCCAATCCAGGATTGTGCGGTCTCGGGGTATGCCCATCAGTGAGTAGCTGCCGCCATCGGGCCAGGCGGGTTCGTCGAGCATGTCGTGCATACGGCGACGGCTTCTCTCCTCGGGGCTGAGGCGCATCATGCCGGTTTCACCCGCGGTCCATCCCGCCTGCTCGGCTGCAATGGCTGCTTGCACACTCGCGATTTCCGACTCCATGGCGGCCCGCTCGCTCGCCGATAACGTGCTCGCCTCGAGCAGTGGTCCCGCAGCTTCCTCAAAGCATAGCCCCATTACGGGGATTAAGATCAATAATGCTGAAATTAAGCTACGCAGATTCATGCGACCTCCCAAAGAGACGGGACAAGCTCGCTCTTTAAATTGATTGCCCGAGTCTTAGACCGCTGACCGCAGTCGCTGACTACTACTTCAACAAGACCAGTTTGTTCGAGTCCACATGACCTCGACCCGAAAACTTCGCCAGATACACGCCGCTCGTCAAGGGACGTCCGGAATCATCGCGACCGTCCCATTCCACCGATCCACCGCCAGCACTACGATACTCATCGAGTAAGAGTCGGACGCGGCGACCTCTGAGGTCGAAGATTTCCAGGCGGACATGCGCATCGGCGGCCAGCTCGAAACCTATCTGGGTCGCCGGATTGAAGGGATTGGGCTGTGCGCCCAAGAGTTTGATCGGCGCCATGGGGTTGTCACCGATATCCACGGATGTAACGCCATCATGACCGAGTGATCCCTCGAAGAAGAGATCGTCGATCCAGCCGCTCATGGGCTGGGCTCCGGCGATGCCGTTGCCGGATGCCTCGATGTAGAATTTTTCAAAGTAAGGCTGGAAGATCACAGTGGAGGACCAACGCGGATTTCCCAGGGAGTCGGTGAGAAGCACCATGGTTTCCGATCCCGTGTCTTCCGTGTAGCTCAGGTGAACTCGGAAAAACTCGTTGGCTTCGAGTCCGTCGAAGCTGTCCTGGAAAACCGGAACCCCTTCTTGCAGTGCCGTGAAAACCATCTCGAAGTTACCGGGCCACACTGCTGAAGAACGGATAGCCACGCGCAGGCCGCGGAAACCCGGTAGGCCCATCAGCGTCATATGGCTTCCTTCACCCGAATCGCTCAGGCGAAAGGTTTCGCCGATGCGCCAGTCGCTGCCCAGGGGCACGAGATCCTTTTGAAGGCGAGTTGCGCCTTCGGCTTCGCCGTGGGACTCGAAGATGAGATTGTTGGTTCCCGGAACCCAGAGCAGTTCCTGGGGTGGTGCTTCCCAGATGGTCACGAGGTCTTCTTCGCTGAGCATGAAGTCGTAGAGATTGTCTCCCTCGAAACCCAACCACTCCATGCTGGCACTCATCCAATCGGCCCTCACCTGATTGTCGGCGATGGCTTCCAGCATGAAGGTCTGGAAGTGAATGGGCTGGGTGGAGAAGCGATTGCTCGCTACAGGAAGAAGCTCGTCGGGATGACCTGGGAAGAAGCCGACCATGTAGGCATCCATGAAGGGCTGGGTGTAAATGGGATCCACCAGGGCCGGATCCGGATCGGGCAGGCTGCTGTATTGGGGCTCGATCATGCCTAGATCCGCGAAGTACCCGAAGGGAATGGCCTGAATATTGTCGGTGAAAAAGTTCAGGAAGGCCGTGTCCACGCCCAGGATATTGTTGCGGAAAAGGTCGTAGAGCGGGTTGCCGTCCTGTTCCACCAGGAAGTCCATAATGCCTTGGCCACTCAGCAGAACCTTGCCGCCCAGGTTCATGTAGTCCACCAGCAGGACGACTTCCTCTTCCTGGAGCACATCCTGGGCGTTAGCCGCGCAATTCCAGATCACCGATTGATAGGCGGTCAGGTCGGCCAAACTGGGCCGCATGGGGGCGGTGGAACCATCGGGCCAAATTTCAAAGACGTCGTAATCGTATCCAGTAAGGTTAAGCGCCTGAATAATATAAGCCTCATACTCGGGATCGTCCAAGTAGCGCACCTTGCCGGCGTCGGCCTTGCCTTCGCTGGGCTCCCAGTCATCATCCACTAGCGCGCATTTGCGCGGACGTGCGTTGGCCTCAAGTGGCTGAAAAAGCTCTCCGGCGATGAAAAGCGCGAGAGCAATGAGTAGCATTGAAAAAACAAGACGCATGGGCTTCATGGTCTACCTCGTGGAACAGGTTTGTCTTCCTGAATTATACCCGATCTTAGGGTTCTTGGGAACCGCATGGCCTCTGACCCAGTTGCTTGCCATGCTGTGTGGGAATCGTTAGAGTGCCTCGGTTATGAATTCGTGGAAAGATCGAAATCGGAGGATCGCGTGAGCAAGGATCGGCGTTTCGGAACCTGGCTATTCATCTCTAGCTCTTTGGCCGCCTTGGCCTTACGGCTGGTCTATATGTTCCAGGTTCGCGATGCGACTCTGTTCAAAGCGCCCTTGCGCGACTCGGCCTTCTATGTCGCCAGAGCTTGGGAAATCCTGCATGGAGACATTGTCGGTCACGCGGTGAGCTTCCACAGTGCGCCGATCTATCCCTATTTCATCGGCGCGGTTATGGGCATAGTGGGCGAGGATCAAGGCCTGTGGTGGCTTCGCCTGACTCAGGCCATGATTTCGGCTCTCACGGCAGGCCTCCTCTCCCTCACAGCGCTCCGCCTATTTGGACGATGGGCGGGTGTGGCCACGGCTCTGCTGACCATACTCCATGGTCCCTTCCTATTCTATTCGGGCTAGATTCTGGAGATAACGCTCACTCTGCTTTTCCTTGCCCGGGGCTTTTGGCTCCTCGCTCGCGGTGAAGATCCCGGACTGCAACGCCTCTTGGGCGTCGGTGC
>JACNKJ010000081.1 GCA_014382085.1 bacterium | reverse complement strand
TCGCCCATCGGATGGACGAAGGAGAGGGACGCGAGCGGACGGATTGGCTGGCTAAGATTCGCGGGGTGGTATACAAATACGAAGGCGAGATCGCCAGGACCGAACCGCGCCCACCGGTTGCGGATCTGGACTCCCTGCCTGTCCAGGCCCTTCATCTGTTGGGGCTGGAGGCTATGGCTCTCATCCCTTGCTCGGGATCAGGAGCAGTTGTCTCCTGACGTATCGCGGGTGCCCGATGGGCTGTGTCTTCTGCATGAATCCCCAGGGGCCGAAGGTGCGGAAGCGAAGTCCATCCTTGGTAGTCGATGAGATAGAGCATGTCATCGACCGATATGACATACGCGGTTTCAATGTCCATGACAATCTTTTCGGACTGGATCGGCACCATTCTGCCGCCATCTGTGATGAAATCATCCGGCGCAACCTGGACGTGCAGTGGGAGTGCTGGACCGCAGGCAGCTTGGTGGACAAGGAACTGGCCGAGAAGATGAAGGCATCCGGTTGCGTTCGGATTGGTTTCGGAGCGGAGAGTGGGGATGATGAGGTGTTGAGCAAGGCTCGACCGGGTTTCAGAGCTGCACAGCATCTGGAGGGCATCCACAATCTGCGAATGGCGGGGATTCCGGTGGTTCCTTTCTTCATTTTCGGCCTGCCGGGTGAAACTCAGGCCAGTGTACGGCGGACGGTTGAGTTTGCCAAGCAGTGCGGCGTGGATGAGGTCTGCCTGAATATCCTTCGCCCTTATCCTGGAACCGCTGTCTGGAATGACCCGGAAGCGTTCGGCGCGCGGATCACTCGAGGGCCGAACTTCGAGGCCTACATCGAGACGGAGCACCTTTCCCGCGCGGCGATGTTTGAGTGTGCCGAATGGGCGGCCGAGGAACTGAAGCGGAGCGGATCAATGAAAGTCGATTTCCTTCGGCTTGACCGGTATGCATGGGAATGATCAAGCTCTTCAGTTCCCACCCCAATCCACACTACAGGGGAACGACCAGACCGTAGTCGTATGGGCGGTAGAAGAGGGAGATCACTGAATTCGGAGAAATATGGCATGGCGAAGAGGGAAATGGTGAACGGCTGAAATGGGCGAAGCTTGGGGCATCATCCTTCTCGGTACAGGCTTTGTAAGAGTGTGACCGTGATATAATGTATTATTATGCGGCCAGTGGGAATCCATATCGATCGATTTTCGCCCAAAATTGATCCCACCGTCCCGGTGTATAGGAAAGGGCTCGTAGACTCAACACGATCCGGGCGCCGGCTTCCTTCCATTTCATTCCGGATTGGCAGAGCCGTTGCTTAACCAGGGTCTTACAGGCGGCTTCGGTGACCCCCGAACCAATGGGACGATTCGCCTTGACGTGGCGGGCATAGTTCATCTGATGTTTGTGGTTGCGGAAGTAGGTAATGGCGGCTTCTACATCCTGGCGGACCGAAGCGCGTAAGGAGCGTTGCGCCAACGTCTCCATTTCCCGGAGGAGACGCGAGGCAGCGCCTTGTTTGTGCTTCAACTGATGACAGCGTTCCTCCAGCCATTGCGTCCGTTGGGCGGGACCCCGGGGAAAGGCCGCATAAGCGACCTTAGCCAAATATCCGGTGGCGTGATAGAAATCCAACACTTGGTCTTGGGTATGTTGTTCCAACAGCGTCCAGTTCTCGGAAGCTCCATCGGCAATTCCCATCGTATGCGCGTCGGGATACAAGGCTTTTACATGGGCCATCTCATATTCCATCCGGGCGATAAAATGGGCTTGTCCGTATTCCGGGGTCGCTCCGATATAGGTGGTATGCTGGCGTTCCCCGTGGCGATCATACAGACTGAGGGTGCCCACCATGGCTTGCCGAGAACCCTCGTCACACAAGACCATACACGTGCCATCCATGCCGATGCTGATCGTTTCGATGGGGACCGACAGCTTCGGCGTTTCATAATGCCAGTGCTCTTCCTTGGCCTGGGCCGCACTGCCTACCGCCGAAGCTACGTCCTGCAAAAACGAGCGCGCGGTGGGCCGTCCATGATTCGTCTGCAGATCCTGTTGCACCCGCGGTGAGCTCATCTCCGCAAACTTATGGGCAATCTGTTGGGCAAAAAACGGCGTCGACGTAACCACCATCCGCGCCTCCCGTTCCAGCGGACAGTACGTCTTCCCGCCCGAAGACGTCTGATAGACATGGCGAAGCACCATCTGCTCTCCATAGGGCGTTTGGTAGGTCTTCGGTTCCTGGCCTTTACTGGTAAAACGACTCGATCCCATCACCAAGGGAGAGCCATCCGTATCAAAGCGTTCCAGGGCACTACCGGTAGCCAGACAACCGGCTTCGTTCAGCGCCGTTTGAATGCTACGCTCCGATTCCAGCATCGAGGAATCCAACTCAATGGTCACTTCGAGGGTTACAGAATGCTCCGTTTGGGCGGTAATCGTGGCCGACATGGAAGGGTCTCCTGGGGATAGGGGATGGGCTATGAATGAAGCTAAAATATCCCCTTCGGCTCATAGAGACAACATCAAATCACGGTCACGCCCCTATGAAGTCCGGAACTGGAAGGGCTGGCACCACCATCAGATCCTCTCGCTCCTGGCCACGTGGTTCCTGGTCACCGAAGCCCGACGGGGAAAAGAATGGACCCCCGCCATCACCGTGCCGCAGATCCGCCAAGGGATCAGTGCCATCCTGCACCGTCTCTGCGGTTGTGCTACCCCTGCCCGCATCACGCGCGAACGAGAACTCCGGCTCCGACGTAATGAACTAGCGCGCCTATATCATTGGAAACAGCGTAACCGATTGGCTCCATTGAACATAAACAAAAGACAAATCTAAAACAGTCAAACTAACGAGTATCATCATTTTTTTCATCACTCTACTCCTTATGGAAACTCGGCAATTAAATCCACTTGCCCGTATTCAACATTTGTTTGCTCGTAAATAAACCATCCTGCTCCTGCACCAATTCCTGTAGCCAGCAGGCAAACATCGGTCTTGCTAAATCCTGGGGGGATATTTCCCAAAAGCTGATAGCTGAGTTTTCTCACCTTCCTCGTATAGGGTTTGATATTTGAATTGAATTTTATCACGTCCTGAACGGATTTTTCTTCCCATGCAGACGCCACGTCAATCATGGAAAAGGCGATGAAGACTTCTTCTCCCCGCA
>JACNKJ010000083.1 GCA_014382085.1 bacterium | reverse complement strand
TGATGAGTTAAATGAGTTCGGCGCGGACGCTCTCGCGAACGACACTGAAGAGCTAAGGTCCATATTGCTCGATTAAGAACCAAGGAGAGAACAGGCGCTCTCCACTCCTTCAATGCCGAAGGCAAGCCGCTCGGGAATTTCGCTTACGATTTCGCCGAGAGAACGAGCCTTGAAGTTCTTCGCAGTTGAGCCACGCTGATTCGACCTGTTGTCGAATGCCGTCCCTTTAACGAATCAGGACCAATTTGCGGGTATGGCTTCCGTTTTGGGTCTCCAGTTCTGCGAAGTAGATTCCCGAACTGGCCTTTCGGCCCATATGATCCCGTCCATTCCAGCCCCACTCATGGAATCCCGCGTCCATCGAACCTTCGAACAACAGTTTGATTCTGCGTCCCGCAACATCCACGATGCTCAGGCGGGCAGGTCCTTCAGATCTGAGCGTGAATGGCAAGATGATCGAGGGGTTGAATGGATTGGGGTAGGGCGGCAGCAACTCTGTTTTTACGACGGCCGGATCCACTTCCACACGTTCTTCCTCGAGAACCTGCCAGGCTTCATCAGTTTCCCGGGCGAAAAGACGGTAGAGGATGCTTCCTCCATTCAGCAACTCTTCCGATCGGTCACTTGCCATGTAGGAACCCGCAGAGCTCTCGGAGAAATCGAGGATCCACGAGCTGGAACCTTCCTCGGCCTCCAATTTGAATTCGATTCCCTCGCTGACTTCAGCTTCCCAGCTCAAATCAACACGTCCCGGCCCTGACTCGATCTCGAAGCCGCTGATCACTACGGGCTGACTGCCTCCCCAACAGTCGCAGTACCATTCATATTCCGTGCAGTTGAAGGTGTATTGGAATCCCGCGACGTAGTGGATGTTCCAGTCGCCATCAACGATGACGGGCTGCGGGTAATCATGCGCACCGGCGACTTCGAAGATATAGTCATTGCCGATCCAGTTCGTGTCGAAGAGAAGGAATTCCAGGGTGCCGAGAAGAATCCATCCTTGGGCTTGGGGCTCCGGGAAGGCAAGGGAGACGCCGCTCCAAGGATCGCCAATGACCAGGTCGGTGGCCCATGCTGCGGTGACCGTTCCATAAGGGTAGCCGAGATTCTCAGGGAGATTATCGATCCTGAATTCGGCGGCGGTCAGGAAGTCATACTCGGCCAAATAGGCGAGCACATGAAGAGTGACCGGTACGTATGGTTCGATATCTCCATAGCACATGACGCCGTAGGGGTCGGCGAAGCAACCAATCAGGTTTTCACCAAAATCGAATCCGTATCCCCTTCCTTCAAGTGCGACGGACGGACATTCTTCGATTCCCGTAAGGACCTCTCCGTAGTAGTTGTTGAAATCCGGAGGGGAGAATCGAATGCGTCCCGTGACGGTTTCACCAGGACCCAATTCAAAAGGGCCCTCCCCCTGGAGAAGAGAGAAACCCTCACCGTTGATGCTTATGTTTCCTTCCAAGTATCCGAAGCCGCTGTTCTCGATATGAAAATACCGGATGCGCTCTTCGAATATGGCCACATTTCCGAAGTCGATGAAATCAGTGCTGAGATCACAATGAGGCATGCTTGATTCAGCGCAGGGACAACCCTCCGGATGGGTGCAATTGACCGTGAAATCGAGTCCGATCATCGGGAAGTGAATCTCACCTGAATCGATGACGTAAGGCCATGGCTCCCCCTCGGCGGCGGTCACCTCCATGAGGTGGTCCTCGCCGACCCAATCGGGGTCGACTGTTTCGATGATCAGATGAGCGAGCACAATCTCACCCTCGAGAACAGGTTCGTCGTAGGAGACTTGAACACCGGTCATGGGATCGCCCGTGACCTGGTCGGCGAACCACTCGAAATGCCAGTTGCCTTCTCCGCTTGATTCCGGAAGGTTCTGGAGCGCGAAGCTGAAGCCTAGAACGCCTACGTTTTGAAAGGCTGGCACCTTTGCGATCAGGAACAGTGTGTCCGTTTCCCCTGGGATCAGGTTCAGATCGCAGATGCTTCCTTCCAAGTCTGCGAAAAGTCCTATGAGGTCTGGAAACACCACGTTCTCTCGAGCACGCCCATACAGGGGCACCGCTTCCATGCAATCCTCGCTGCCCAGGGTGACCAGACCATTGTACTCACCATGTTCCAAAGCATCGAATCGCAGATTGACCACACGAGTCTCGCCGCGCTCGAGTTCATACAAGCCGCCGCCTGAGATGATCGAAAATGCGGGGTCAGCATCCAGACCTACATATCCGGAGAGAATCATGCCTCCCGTGTTGCGTATGCGAAGTTCCATGTTGGCCGGTTCGCCCAGAAAAGTGTCCCCAAAATCTATTTCCATAGGGTCGACTTCGCATAGAGCTGGACTGTCGGCAATGCCGCTACAAAGTACGCTCGGGTATTCCGAAACGCCTGTGAGCACCTGGCAGCCATAATAGCCGCTTGCTGGAGGAGCGAATATGAGTTCTGCGTTGAGCGACTCTCCCGCCGCGAGAGCGAAAGGTTCCGTACCGTTCTGGAAAAAGTACGCTTCGCCGGATTCGATAAGTTGACCTTCGACCAGTCCGCCTCCGCCCGCGTTGGCAATGCTAATGATTTCCGAAGCTGAATCACCCACTTCCACGACGCCGTAGTCGATTATCAAGGGCCAGACAGTGGGAACGGGGACCGAGTAGTCGCCGCATTCGCAGGGATCCGATGCGCAGTTGAAATGAAATGCCGTACCTGAGAGGTCGTGGTATTGACCGGAACTGTTCTCGACGCCCAACAATCCTCCCTCAAGCGTGCTGGTGACGGTCAGAGGCGGATCCTGAGGGATCCAATCCGCTTCCAGGGCCGCGAAAGTGAGGACCAGTATTTCGATAAAGGGCCCGAAAACCGGTTCCTGGAATTGCACCTTGAGTCCAGACCATAAATCACCACTGACGGGCGAGACGCCTTCTGGCCAATCGATGTAAATGAGTCCTCCAAGATCCCAGTCACTCGGAGGCAGATTTGCGATGCGGAAATCGGCGGAAACCAGGCCCTCGTCGCCAAGTTCCGAGACGATCGCGATCACTCGCATTTCAGTTTGACCGTAGATTTCAAGATCGCTGCTGCAGGCTGCGGCATTGGGGAATTTGAACAAGCCCATATGATCGGTGGCCACATGCGAACTCGGATCGAAAACACCTGTTCCGCTCACGATGATCAGCGAGCAATCGATATCACCCAAATTGATGATGCAATCTAGGGGGCCCTCGACCATGGGATGGAAGATTGCCTGAAATGAGTGGTATTCGCCGGGTGCCAGCACGACAAACTCATCTGCGTCGAAGAGCGTGAGGTGCTCGGAATCCTCTTGGATATCCAGGAGAATATTGCGACCACTGTCCGCCGGATTTGTAATGGTGAAGTCGGTGGCCTGGTGATCTCCAATGGCTACCTGGCCAAGCTCTACATGCGCTTCAGGGAAGATGGGACAGAAAATCAAGCCCTCGCCGCTGCAGAATAAGTCGGGACATTCGTCGCAACCCGTTTCGATTAGCCCGTAGAAGAGTCCTTCCGTTGGGGGAGTGAAGCGAACGGTGACGGCATGGCTTTCACCGGGAGGGATCGAGTAGTCTTCAGCTCCTTCGATAATTTGGAATTCATCCGCGAGGCTCTCTAGAAATCCCGAAAGCGTGATATCGCTGTTGTTCTGAATGCTGAAAGTCTTGTCCATGAATGCTTCGGGCTGAAGTGGATCCCATATCAACTCGAAGGGGACCAGGTCACAACCGGGAATCGCACACTGGCAAGCCATGGGAAATGTGCAGTTGAGCGTGCAGTACTTTCCCGGGATCAGATGCAGATCAAATAAATGGTCCACCAGTCCGAGAACTCCGGACCCCGGAGGATCAACGATATTCAGAAGTCTGTTCTGCCCGAGCCAGTTCTCTTCGAAAGGTGTGAATTCAATGTACCCCAGCTCAAAAATCTCACCCATTTGCGGATTCGAAAATGCCAGAGCGATGCCGGAGACCGGATCGCCCAGCACGAGGTCGGTGTTCCAGAAGGCCTCCCAGATGCCTCCATGTTCATATCCGCTTGGAGGCAATCCGCTGATGGCAAACTCCGCTGCTGTGATGCCGAATTCCCCAAGATTTGGGATAATTGCGAACACGCGGACAGTTCCAGTTTCGCCTGGGGGCAGATCCAGGGAGCATAGCTCCGCGTTGGTGTCGGCGAAGACGCCGATGTAGTCGACGCTGGCATTGGCGATGGGAACGAAGAGAATGATAGCAATAGCGGAGAGCAAGGTTTGAATGCGCATAGGCAGCCTCCCTGAATAGAGGCTTGATTCTACCTCAAATAGTATTTTGATTCAACAGGCAAGTGGGTCTAGAACGCTGTTTTAAACTCAGATTTCAGCAAGCCGTACAAATAGTGATCCCGGGCATTACCTTCGGGATCTATCAAGAACGCCTTCACACGACCTTCGCGGCGCATACCCAGTTTCTCGGCCACGCGGCGACTGCCCTTGTTTTTTACGTCGCAATTGAGCCAGACGCGGTGGCTGTCCAACTCTTCGAAGGCGTAGAGAATGATTTGCCGCGCCGCTTCCGTGCAGAGGCCTTCGCCTTGACGCTGGCTGGAAAGCCAATAGCCGATTTCAAAACCCAGGGTGATGGCCTTCATGTGCATCAGTCCCATCATGCCCAGGAATTCTTCTGTCTGCGCGTCGAAGATGCCCAGGTGCAGTTCCCTTCCCTTTTCACGACCTTCCCGAGTTAATCGTACAAAGGCGCGGGCCATCTCAAGGTCGTAATCCTTGCTGGCCCAGAAGAGAAATGGTTTTAGCGAATCGACGCTACCCTGCACAACTTGGGTGAGCGCGCTGGCATCGGCCATGCGCAAGGAGCGCAAGATTAAACGGGAAGATTCAATCATTACTGGGCGCATGATGATCTTTGATGATTCCCAGTGAAAGACCCGTGATGGTCCAAAGCAGAAGAATGACTTCGGCATCGCCGAAATACCACTCGAACATTCCCGCAATCATAAAGCTGGCCCAAACGCTGATGCCCGCCAAAATCCATGGTTCAGCTTGGGGCGGCCCACGTCCCCCGATAGCTTTCAGAGCGCGCCATCTCTTCCATTGAAGCATGGGAATCGATAGTAGGAACATGAAGCCCAAGGCCAGACCGGGTACACCCCATAGCACGGCGAACATGACGAGGTTGCTGTGCAGGTGGCCGTATACGATCACCTTGGCGCGATCTTCTTCAGGCGTGTAGCGCTCGTAAAACGCGCGAAGATCGCGATCGCCAATTCCGATTACGGGATGATCCTGCAGAATTCGCCAACCGGTCTTCCACATGTAAACGCGCTGCCAGTTGCTGCGATACTCTTTGCCTGGCCTGAAGGCCGAGGTGAAGCGTTCGCGATATTGTGAAGGCGCGAATACGAGTGCGAGGAACAAAACCATGGGTAGAAGCGCCGCCAGCTTCGGCCTGCGCAGTAAAAAAAGTACGAAGACGCCGCCGAGGAATCCCATCCAACATGAGCGACACTGGATGAGAATGAGCACCCAAAAGCTGAGAACGAAGGCCAGGGCCGTCAGGGCCGTGCGCCAGTCGCGCTTCGGGCGCATGAGGAATGATAGAAGTGTGAGGGAGCCCATCATCATAATGGCCCCGGCGGTCATTGGATTCGTGGTGAGGGGTAGCTTCCTCATGCGTTGAAAGTTTTCGGCGATCTCAAGCATGCCGAAACTTTGCAGGGCTCCGTAAACAGCCACGCCCGCCAATCCGATGGCCAGGGCCGGCATGGCGAAGCGGCGAAGGAGCATCTCGCCTGCAGCTTCCGAAAAGAGCCAAATTGCGGGAATCAACCACCATCGCTTCAAGTGATGCAGGCTTTCCATCGGATCGGTGGCCGCGGGCAGGGTGACGAGGATCCATCCAAGCCATAGAAACAGTGGTACTTCCAGGCCCGTGAGACTGAGTTGCTTGCCCATGAGGAACTGGACGATGCGAAAAAGAATTGCCAGGGCCATGGCGCTTTGACTGATGGCAATGGAAAAGGGCGCGGCGAATATCACGAGAATGAGCAAGCCGCTCATGATTTCACTCGTAATCTTGCCGCGCCCTTCCGGGTTCATCGGACTTTAGTCCAGCGACTCGACGACCAGGGTCGCCGCCTCTCCGCCGCCGATGCAAAGACTCGCCAGGCCGCGCTTCTTGCCCTCCTGCTTCATGATGTGCAGCAGAGTTACCAGGATGCGCGCACCGCTTGCGCCGATGGGATGGCCGATGGCAACCGAGCCGCCGCGCAGGTTCACCTTGGACGCGTCCAAGTTCAGCAATTTGTTGTTGGCCAGGGAGACCACGGCGAAGGCTTCGTTGATTTCGAAGGCGTCGATGTCGTCCACGCCGAGACCGGCCTTGTCCAAGGCCTTTTTCACCGACTTTGCCGGTGCGGTTGTGAACCACTCGGGCTCCTGGGCCGCGCTGGCCTGGGAAACGATCTTTGCCAGAGGCTTGAGCCCACGTTTTGCGGCTTCATCCGCGCTCATAAGTACAACCGCCGCCGCGCCATCGTTGATGCTACTCGCGTTGGCCGCCGTCACGCTTCCCTCTTTGTCGAAGGCGGGACGCAGCGCTGGAATTTTATCGAAGCGCACGCGTCCGGGTTCTTCGTCTTTGTCGACGATAATCGGGTCGCCCTTGCGCTGGGGAATGGCCACCGGCACGATCTCCTCATCAAAGAGTCCGCCTTCGATGGACTTCTGCGCGCGCTGATAGCTTTCGATGGCGAAGGCGTCCTGGGCCTCGCGATCGAATCCTTTTTCACGAGCGCAAAGCTCGGCAGCCATGCCCATGTGATAGTTGTGGTAGGGATCCCAGAGCCCGTCCATGACCATGCCGTCTTTCATTATCCAATCGCCCATCTTGGCACCCTCGCGGCTACCGAGAAGGTAGTGGGGGGCCGAGCTCATGTTTTCCATGCCGCCGGCCACCACGATGTCCGCGTCGCCCAAGGCAATGGCCTGCGCGGCGAGCATCACCGACTTGAGTCCGGAACCGCAAACCTTGTTGATGGTCATGCACTCCACTCCCACGGGGAGTCCGGCACCCAGGGCCGCCTGTCTGGCGGGAGCCTGGCCGAGTCCGGCGGGCAAAACGCATCCCATGATGCATTCGCTCACGTCCGCTCCGTCAACACCCGCACGCTCGACGGCGGCCTTGATGGCGGCGGCGCCGAGTTGGGGAGCGGGCACATCCGAGAAACTGCCGAGAAAGGATCCTACGGGAGTCCGCGCAGCGGACACGATAACGACTTCACGTATTGAGGCCATGAGAGCACTCCTTATAGGGAAAACCGGATCGTGGGATGGAAGGGCAAGCCGGGCCATCCTAGCCAATGAAAAGCGTCGGCGCAAGGTCGCGCTTGATTCCCGGGCAAGATGCCACTAGCTTTGCGGCTTCCTGTGGAAGCGGAGATAAAGTGGATTCCCCGAACCCGCAATACGAACCCAGTATCATCGTGCCCGGAGCTCGGGCCGGATCGGCCAAGGAGGCCTGGAAGCTCGCCTATCCGACGGTGATCGGCATGCTGTCCACCACACTCATGTGGACCGTGGACACCATGATGCTCGGGCGCGTGGGCAAAGTGGAGCTGGCGGCCGCAGGCTTCGGCGGCGTTTTGGTCTGGACCCTCTACACCTTTTTCGTGGGAGTGGTGCAAAGCGTTAGCACCTTCGTTTCCCAGGCCAAGGGTGGCGGTCGCCTGCGCGAGTGCAGCCACTTCGCATGGCAGGGGCTCTACCTTTCTTTCTTCTCGGCAATTCTGCTGTCTTTCTTCCTATGGAAAATGGATTGGATCCTCTCCATCGCCGGCCCCGATGCCGACGTGCTCGCCGAGTGCCTTCGCTACGCGCGCGCAAGAATGTCCAGTGCGATCTTCCTGCTGGCGACCTTCGTCTTCCACTCCTTTTTCCGCGGCATCGGCGACATGAAAACACCCATGGTGATTTCCATCGTCTCCAATGTGGTGAACGTCCTTTTGGATTCGGTCCTAATCTTCGGCCTCGGTCCCTTCCCTGAACTCACCACCTTAGGTGCGGGTATGGCCACGGCCATCGCGGATTTCTCGGCGGCTTTCCTCGGTCTCGCATTTTTCCTGCGCCCCGCGGTGAATCGAATCTATCACACAAGGCGGGAGCATCCCTTCCAACCCAAATCACTACTGCGCCTGGTGAAGGTGGGCGCACCCATCGGCGGGCAGTTCTTCTTGGATATGGGCAGTTTCACCGTATTCATGAGCATCATGGGAAGGCTCAGTACCGAAGCGCTTGCGGCTAGCCAGATAGGAATTCAGCTGCTCAGTTTCTCATTCATGCCCGCCAACGGAATCGCGAAGGCCGGCACGACTATGGTCGGGCAATATCTGGGTGCGGGAAAAACCAAGCTTGCCGAAGCCTGCGGCTGGATGGTGTTGCGCATGAACGTGACCTACAGCCTTTTCGTAGCCCTGGTCTTCCTGCTTGCGCGAAAACACTTATTCTTGATCTTCAACAATGATCCCACCGTCGTGCAATACGGCGTGCAGATTGTCCCCCTGCTGGCGCTGTTCCAGATCGGAGACGCCATGCAAATGGCCTACTCCAGCGCACTACAGGGTGCTGGTGACACGCGCTTCCCAATGCTCACGCTTGCACTCAGCGCTTGGTTGGTCTTCGTGCCCCTTGCCTTATTTTTTGCCTACACCTTGGGGTGGGGTGTGGTTGGCGGATGGCTCGGCGGAGTCTTCCACTTCACGGTGGTGGCGATCATCCTGACTATGAGGTTTCGCCGCGGCAAGTGGAAGAAGATGGCGATCTAGATCTATCGGGGATCTAGGATCAGAAGTTTGCGGGTAACTCGCATTGACCCGCTTCTGAGTTCGGCCATGTAGATTCCCGATGATAGATTTCTACTTGTCGCCCACTGCAAGTGATTCACGCCGGGAGATAGGCGGATTTTTTCCACAAGCCTTCCACTTAGTTCGAAAATGGATAGAACAGTGGAATTCGAAGCCCCTGCATTCCAAGTGAAGCGTGTGCTCCGTCCAAGAGGATTGGGGTATACGTTCAGGAAACTTGCTTTCGCAATTCCATCGGGTAGGGATGTCGCCCCACCATCCAGTATTGAGAAAGCCGCGTCGGAGCGATCGATACTTGTGTCGCCGCCCCCTGTGCTACGGATTTCCAGGAAGCAATCTTCTGAAACTTCAGCCAGCACCAGCCAATCGTATCGACCGTTGTCGGCAAGCGCTGTGGCGATGGGAAGGTAGGGGCCAACAGAGCCGGTGGTGGACAAGTAAATGTCGACACTCGCTTGGCCCTGGCCTGAGGGCATCGCCGTGGCCCAGCGCAACTCACGGATAGAACCTTGCTTGAATGATTCGCCGCCATTGGGTTTCAACACTTGCGTGCTTAGAGCAATGGGTTCTTCCCACGGGGAGTAAACTCGAAGCTGATTTCGGTAGAATGGAAATCCGCTCATGGAGGCAAGCACGGCGATGTCTTCTCGGCCGTCATGGTCCACGTCACCGTCAACGCGCAGGGCATTGCCGTCACCCGGGGATGGCATGGTCCAGCTTGCGTCGAGATTCCAGGCGCTCGCGCCATTGTTGATGTAGCAGCTGCCGGTCGGTTCCGCATAGGCGACCACGTCCAAGTACCCGTCGCCATTGAGATCGCCGAATTGTACCTGCTCGGCGTTGTAGCTGGGCAGGCCAGTGGAAAACTCCTCCCATGTTTCAGTGGTCTGCGACAAACGCCATGCCTTCACTCCCGCACCTCCATGATCGATGAGCAAGTCGTCGCGCCCATCGTGGTCGAAGTCGCCAACATCCACCGAATAGATGCCGGAAGTGATGCCTGTCTGGTTGAGTGAAAACCCGAAGTTTCCATCGCCCAGATAGACGCTGCCCGTGCTTCGCGTGCCGACGAAGTCGAGATAGCCATCGGCGTTGAAGTCGCCGGTTTCTAGGGTGTAGTTCACGCTGCCGCCGGCGAAGCTCCCGGCGTGTTCCCAGTTACCATCGCCCAGATTGCGATAGATCTGAATGCCGTTGCTTCCACCGAATGATTGAGAAACCACGTCTAGCAGGCCGTCGCCATTGAAGTCGGCTAGGTCGGTGGCGAACATGCCCCATTCTTCGCCCGCCGAGGGCATGCCCGTATCCCAAGGCGTCCACATGGCGCCGCTGCCGTTACCGAGCCCCACACCCATCAGCTTGCTGCCCAGCCCGGTGGATGCCCAATCGTGGTGAATGCCGAAGGCCAAATCCATGTGGCCGTCCAGATTCAAGTCACCTAGACCTAGGCCTCCGTAGCCAAAGTTCCCGAACTGCTGGGCGGTCCAGTTTCCAAGCCCGTCGCCTAGGTAGCAGATGACACCGTGCTCGGTGGAGTTCACGTTGGGATTACCGTGATCGCCGACTGATAGTAAGTCAAGATGTCCGTCGGCGTTAACGTCGCCGAGTTCCAATTCGGTATGTCCTTCTTCCCAGTCGATGGAGCTGAGGCCGGTGGAGCGCTGAACAAGGGTGACAGCGCTGGCGGAGGCTACGAAGAAGAGGGCTGCGAAGATGAATGTGTTTTTCATCGGGTGATTATAGCAAGGATGTAAATCTGGCTCTTCCTGTTTTCGTGTGCATAACGAGCCATGGTTCACCGTTATCGCCTTATCCCGGCGTCCACCCGGGTGGACTTTTTGTTTGATTTCGAAGGTAGGATACGCCCCGCTCGTGAAGTTTAACGCGTTGATATTATAGCAGATATGCGCGCCATGCGAGTTGCCAGATTACTTCCTTCTTCCCCGCTCTCCTCTCCTCCCGGAGGCTTCAAAGCTGGAGGGGGACTGGAAGCGGACCACC
Organism: bacterium; assembly: GCA_014382085.1. Classification (GTDB taxonomy): domain Bacteria; phylum Krumholzibacteriota; class Krumholzibacteriia; order JACNKJ01; family JACNKJ01; genus JACNKJ01. The sequence continues at coordinate 5,252 of JACNKJ010000083.1, read as the reverse complement.
AAACTCCTCCGACCGCACCGGTGCCAAGCCAGGGGCTGCCTGTCCACCAGCTTCTCGGAAGTCCATCACCTCTCGCCACGCATCCTGGGCGGCGACAACCCCCAGGAGAACCTGATCACGCTTTGCATGAACTGTCATCTGCATCTGCATGAGCGAGAGTGGTCGCTTTCTGGAAAGGAAAAGTTCGATCCGGGCTTGGGTGATATCGCCTCATGAATCAATCGGGTAGTGGTGGCGGATTTGCGGCCCATACAAAATCCTGAACCTTACAATTTCCAAACAAATGCCCGACCCCAGAATCGGGAGAGGGCATTTTCGAAAGATTGCTTGGAGCCCTTAATCCGTGTAGGCTTCCAGTCCCTGGCGAAGGATGTCCATGGACGCGCGTAGATCATCCACGTTCAGAACGTAGGCGATACGCACTTCGTCCAAGCCCTTGCCGGGTGTTGCGTAGAAACCGTTGGCGGGGGCGACCATAACGGTCTTGCCGTCCACGCGGAAATCGGTGAGCAACCAAATGGCGAAAGCCTCGGCGTCTTTCACGGGAAGTTTGCAAACCGCGTAGAATGCGCCCGCGGGTTTGTGCGCGGTGACGCCGGGTATCTTCTGCAATTCTTCATGCAGAACGTTGCGACGCTTGCCGTACTCTTCGAGCACCTTCTCCAAATAGGATGGCGGCGCGCTGAAGGCGGCCGCGGCGGCAATCTGATCTACGGTGGGGGGGCAGAGACGTGCCTGTCCGTAGCAGATGGCCGATTCGATCACGTCCTTGTTTCGTGTGGCAAGGTAGCCCACGCGCGCCCCGCAGGCGCTGAAGCGTTTGCTTACGCTGTCCAAAACGATGACGCGATCGTCCAGTCCTTCCAGGTGAAAGGCGCTTGTGAATTCCGCGCCCTCATAGACGAACTCGCGGTAGACTTCATCAGCTAATAGGTAGAGCCCGTGTGCCGCGGCGATGTCGCCGAGCAACTGCATTTCCTCGCGAGTGTAAACCACGCCCGTTGGATTGCCGGGATTGCTGTACATGATTCCCCGCGTGCGCTCGCTGATGGCCGCCTCAATGGTTTCGCGACTAGGCAGGCGGAAGCCATTTTCAACGCTGGTGGGCAGAGGCACGATCTTCACGGAAGCCGCTTCGGCGAAGCCCAGGTAGTTGGTGTAGAAGGGTTCGGGCACGAGAATTTCATCGCCCGGATCGCAGATGGCCAACATGGCGAAATTGATGGCCTCGCTGCCGCCGGTGGTGGCGAGGATCTCGTCGGCGGAGATCTCCACATTGAATTGCTTCCAATAGTTTGCCACGGCCTGTCGATACTCCTGAATACCCGCACTGGGGCCATAGGCTAGAACCGGGCCCGTGAAACTCCGGTAGGCATTCAGCATCTCGACCGGAGTTTCAATATCCGGCTGCCCGATATTCAGGTGATACACGTGCGCACCGCTCGCGCGGGCCGCATCGGCGAAGGGAACCAGGCGGCGAATGGGGCTGGCCGGCGCGTTCTCGCCTCGGCGGGACAGTTTCACTTCAGTCTTCATCATGGGGATCCTCCGTGGAATATTATCAGAGTAAGCTTAGCGGCCTGAATTTTCCAGAGGCCTGACGCCGGAACTGTCCCGCTGGCAGGATTCGGCAGAAATACGCCAACATGGCATTGCAGCCTTGTGACAGCATGTCGCGAATTCATGGGCTGAATTCTGAGAATAACCTCGCTAGTCTCACTAACTCCTTGTCCCAGTTCAAGTTCAAGTCCAAGTTCAATTCTGGCATCCGGCTTGCGGTAGGCATACCAAACACGAAAACATCGGCAAGTGCCGAGATCCCCAAAAGGAGAAAGCCATGAACATGATCAAAGTGAACAACCATCCCATGAGTCTTCGTCATCAGCGTCGTCACGGACACCCCTTCGCCGACATCGATCGCCTCTTTGGTGAGTTCTGCGGCGAGGACGGCAACTGCGCCTGGACCCCTCGGGCCGATATCGTTGAGACCGACAGTGCGCATGAGATTATTGTCGAGCTTCCCGGCTTGGAGAAGAATGATATCAGTCTCAAAGTAGAAGACCGGCTCCTGATGATTAGCGGCGAGATGGCCAAGGCCGAGGACGCCGAGGGTCACCGGGTGCGGCGACAGGAGCGTTTCAGTGGTAGCTTCAAGCGCAACTTCCGACTGCCGGCCGGAATCGAGACCGAGAAGATCGGCGCGGAGTTCAAGAACGGCCTGCTCACCGTGACGCTTCCCAAGAGCAAAACCGCCGTCGGGCGCGAAATCGAAGTGAAGTAAGTCCGTATCAGCAACATGTTTCCCCCTCCTAATGTCAAAGCCCTCTCCTTCGGGGGGGGCTTGCTTTTGGGATATCCTTCGAGTAAATTGGACGACCCGTTTGAGGGGGCCCTTAGCTCAGCTGGTAGAGCGCTGCGTTCGCAATGCAGAGGTCAGGAGTTCGACTCTCCTAGGGTCCACCATCATGGGCGGTTAGCTCAGGTGGGAGAGCGCATGCTTCACACGCATGAGGTCACTGGTTCGATCCCAGTATCGCCCACCCCACAAAGCCCTCCCGGACAATGAGTTCCGGGAGGGTTCTTCTTTTCAGGTTGGGTCGGAGAGCCGGTCACTGCCCATTTACTGCCCACTTGATGCCAGAGCGGCCTCGATGATGTCCGCGTGAAGATCGTCACGGTCCGGGATCCAGTGCCGATAGACGCTCAGTGTGGTCTGGTATGAACTGTGTCCGAGCTGCCGCTGGACGAACTCCACAGGGGCTCCGCAGGAGAGCATGTGGGAGGCATACGTGTGGCGGAGACTGTGAAAGGTGAAGCCCTTCGGCAGGCCTTCTGCCTTGACCAGGGAATTCCAGAAGCGGTCCCTGAAGTTGCTGGGATCGAGAGGAAGCCCTTTGCTGTTGGCAAAGACAAGGGCGGTGGGGGCGGGGTTTCCGGTCAGCATCCTGTGTTCACGGAGTACCTGGGCCCCTGTCGCACTGAGCTTGATCCTGCGCAGAGACTGATCGGTCTTTGTATTCCCGAAGCTGCCGGCGTCCTGGAACCGCGCCCGCTGGCTCTTGTGGGAATTCGTGCCGTGGATGCTCAGGTGCATGCCCGGCAGGTCCACATCTCGCCAGCGAAGCGCCAGAATCTCGCCCAGCCTCATCCCCGTGTACAACCCGAGCTGAACGATGGCCGCCTGCTGCTCGTCGAGGGCCTTGGCATTGGCCATGAGAGCTTCGACCTGCACTGGGGTCAGGGGTGTGATCTCCTTCCGCTTCTGGGGGAGCCTGTCAACGAACTCCACGGGATTCGTGGAGCGCAGGCCGTGCCGTACAGCGTGCTTCATGATTGCGCCCAGGCTTGTAAGGACGAGATTCACGGTCCGATGGCTCAGGTGGGGGCTGTGCTCCATCAGGGCAGCCTTGAAGCCCTCCACGGCCCGCAGATCGATGTTGGCGACACGGTATCGGCCTAGGCCGAAATCAGCATGGCAGAGGTAGCGGTGGACCGAATTTCTGTGAATGTCCAAGGTATTGGGAGCCCAACTGGCCGACTTAGCCTCTAGCCAGCCCTGGGCAAAAGTAGCGAAGGTGATCTTACGACCGTCGGCGTTGAATCGTCCCTGCCCAATCTCCTCGAGTCGCTTGGCAAGGAGATCTTCGGCTTCCCGCTTGATACGGCAGAACTCGCGATGGCGCTTGCCCTGGGCGTCGCAGTAGTCAGCCACCCAGCGTTTCCCGATTTTCCTCACACAGGCCATGGAATCCTCCTACTTGCTTTGGCGGGCCTTCAGGACCGATGTCAGAGCGGCCTTATGCTTCTTCTCTCGCATCTTCAGGAAGTCGGCCACTGCCTCGTTGAACAGGTCGATTACGCTCTTGTCTTCCAGGACAGCGATGATCTTTAGCTTTTCGATAGCCTCAGGTGGGCGAAGGTAGATGGTCATTCGGCGCGCTGGGCCCTTATTCGGACGTGCTGACATCGATGGCCTCCTATTTGATGACATCACTAAGTTAATAGCATAAGTGATGCACCCTGTCAAGGTCGGTGGTGTGCCCTGGGGAAGGGATTGTCTTGTGATGAAACGCGATCGAGTTTCAACGAAAAACACCCCCCTACCCCCTCGATGAAGGGGGGTGGGGTCTGTCTATCTGGCCCTCGTAGATTCTACAGCTAGTTTTCGAATTCCCCAGCGGCTGGATACCGAGGTGTGCTTGAGAGTCGCGAACTTGGCTCGACCTCCACAGTCAGTGACGCATCCGGAGGGGATCGGCGCTCCAAGGTCGCTGTCGAGCAAGATAGCTGCGCCAGATTGGACTGTACGCATTGATCGATGCCTGGCGGAAGCACTACATTCAAGTCCGGCTACACAGCACTTAGGGCTAACGGCTGCCCGTATCGGAAGCGGCAGCAGGACGTCCCCTCGCGGTCGCATTCCAAATCGGTCACTCGTCTGAGAACAGCGAGTTACTGAAGTGAAGTATATCGGATGATACTTCCTTAAGTGTCACTGAATGAGTTCAATATCCGTTGGATAATTAAGTCCGGTTGCAAAAGTGTCGTAAGAACCAGTTTGAATGTTGACTTTATATATCATATCGGCAAAGTTTACAGTTACAAATGCATAGTTGTTGAAGACAACGATACCTGTTAAATTCTCTTCGGGTAGAGTGACAAGAGGTTCTGCATCTCCACCCTCTTGAAACACCAAAATTACTTCGTCGAAAGTTGCTATGTAATAAGAGCCATTGCTGTATTCAATGGCGCCAATCCACCCTGGCCAGCCTGATAAGTCTTTAAATAATGATAGTTCGTATGTTTGCAGGTCTATAGATAACACATGATTATGGCCATCTTCAGAAATGATTAAGCGGTTTCCCACAACAACGCCATCAAGATTTTGTGCTTCCGAATCAGGTTCTTCTAGTATCTTAACTGTTTGAATTATTTCAGAATCCCGGATAAATACAACCTCATCTGCCATATTTCTGAGCAAGGCGAATCGCCCATCCCCAATTACAACAAAATTAATACAAGTCAATCCTCCAGGTACTATGGTCGTGCCTGTTTGGACTCCCTCTTTGTTAAAAGCTTTAATTACTCCATCATCCCAAATGTAAGTCGTACCGTTTCTAACTTCTACACCATAATAAGGCGGTGTATCTTGTTCATAATACATGCAGTTAGCGCCAATTTGGGATATACATACTACCCCATCTTGGGTTGCCACACGCAAGTTCTCAGCACTTGATTCCCAATTGCCCACT
>JACNKJ010000064.1 GCA_014382085.1 bacterium | reverse complement strand
GTTTTCTCCATTTATGGGGATGAGGTTCAAGGCGGCGATACGGGCTGCGAAAAAATAGGCACACTCAGGCTTACCGTTTGGGATCCGGCCGGGATCGGTCGGGACTATCTGATCGAAGTTCAGCCTTCGGACGATTGCGGTTGCCTGGAGATCGTCGACGCCGATGCGCAGGCGATTCCCGCCATTGGCGAATCGTTCATGTTCAATTGCGGGCCCTATACCGATTGCGAAGGGCTCTGTTCCCACCCGCGATGCTTCGTGGACGTGGGGGGCAGCAACTGGAGCACGGTGAAATCACTGTATTGATTATGTGATTGTCGCGCGCTTGCTGGCCCTTGGGAGTGTTTGGCTGGCGTCACAGGGTTGCGCCAGAGTCGCCCTAACTGGTTGAAAGATATAAATATAACCTTGATTTGTCCCGGCTTGTTTACTATAATACAAACAGTCCTCCCGCTACCTCCACCCGGAGGTGCGACATGCACACAGCTCCCGATCTTCATCGTAAACTGCTTTCGGCCATCGCCGAACTGGGTCGCATCGAGAAGCAGGCTGTCCTGCTTTTCGCCGAGATCTCAGAGCGTCGGCTTTTCCGCGATCTTGGATTCTCAAGCATGCGCCAGTACTCACGAAGTGCACTTGGATTCTCCGACGCGAAGTTCTATCAGTTTCAACGGCTCGCCGAGTCATTCAAAGCACTGCCCAAAGTAAAGATGGCTGTGGCATCTGGCGAATTGACTTGGACCAAAGCGCGGACCGTCGCAAGTGTTGCCAAGCCGGAATCGCAGCAGGAGTGGATAGAGGTCGCCAAATCCAGTAACTCACGCAAGCTTGAACAACAGGTCAAAGCTGCCAGGCGCGGTGACGTGCGCGCGCCGGCTCCAGATCTCTTTTCCGAGGAGGGATCCGAGCCGGCAGCACGGCGTCTCGTGAATGTGAACCTCAAGCTCGAAGCTGAGCAACTTGCGCAGCTTGAAAGCTTGGAAGAAGCCTTGCGCAAGCAGGGTTTGAAGGGTTCGCGTGAAGAAGTATTGCTCGCCGCTCTCGACTTGGCGGCTTCCGGAGATTGTACACGTGTACAATCGAGCCCGAAGCAGGTGGTCATTTATCAGTGCGAGGATTGTGGCGATAAAAGGGTGAACACGAGTCGTGGTCTAATCGAGACGAATGCGCCCACCGACGACGCGAAAGTACTCGGCAGGGATGGCGTGAACCGCAGTTCGATTCCTCCGAAAACGCGCAATCAGGTTCTGGCGCGGGACGGTCATCAGTGCAAGAGCACGGGTTGCGGGAATACACGTTTTTTAGAAGTGCATCACAAGAAGCCGAGAAGCGAGGGCGGTAGTCATGAAACTAGCAATCTCATAACCCTATGCTCTGCCTGTCATGGCCTTGTTCATAGGGGAACTACAATGGCATTGCGAGAATAGGGCCAAGCTGATAAAATCAATCATACTGTGAGGTGAGATATGAAGTGCTGTATAGGAGTAATATTATTGCTTTTTTTGTTTGCCGCTTCTCCCGCTCAAACCCAAGTCATCGGCTTCTTCTCCCATGAAAATGGGCAGTCGTGCGATGTGGATATCGAACCTTACGTTCCGGTTGATGTTTTTCTGCTCATTGCATGGTGGCCCGAATGGTCGGGATTTGGTGTCACGGGTGCTAGGTTTGGCACTACCAATTTCCCGGAAAACCATGGATATCCGGCCGGGATCATCACAGAGCATTGGAGCTCGGATAACATCGTGGGAGATCTCTACACAGACTTCACAATCATGTTCGATGAGCCGGTTGGTGCTGGGCAAGGGTTTGTAACATTGGGTCGGCTTGAGTTCCTCATGTACGATCCAGGGTGGATTCAACAGGATCATCAAGTTCGGATCACACCTGGTGACGATTGTGAGTGCATAGTGGTGTACGATAATATGGGTATTCCTCAATATGCCAGTAAAGGATACTTCACGTTCAACTGTAGGGATATCTGCGACGACTATTGTTACCTTCCGCCAACCCTGACAAGAGAAGACTCCTGGTCCACCGTCAAAGCCCTCTTCTAGCCAATTCTTCCCCTTGAACCCCGGGCCTCATCGGGCCATGATCGCGGCATGAAGATCTATACCAAGACTGGCGACAAGGGTGAGACCGGGCTCATCGGCGGCGAGCGTGTGGCCAAGGATCACGCGCGCATCGAGGCCTACGGCACGGTGGATGAACTGAACGCGCTCCTGGGTGCCGCGCGCAGGGCGGGAGCGAGCAGCGAATTGGATGCCCAGCTGGAAAGCATCCAGAACGAGCTTTTCGTGATCGGTTCTCAGCTCGCCTCGCCCAAGGAAAACGACAAACTACCGGTTCTCGAAGAAAGTAGTATCCGCCAGCTGGAATCCTGGATCGACGAGGCCGAGGAGAAGCTGCCCGCCCTGAAGCAGTTTATCCTTCCCGGCGGTGGTCCCACGGGTTCGATGCTGCATCTGGCCCGAACAGTTTGCCGGCGAACTGAACGGCGGGTTCATTCTTTGAGCCGCGAAACGAAACTCCCTGGGGAGATCCCTGTATTCCTCAATCGACTCTCCGACTACCTCTTTACCGTCGCGCGCCTGGCAAATCTGAATGACGGTGTGGGGGACGTACCCTGGAAGCCCGAAAAGGGCCTACTATAAGGAGCAAGTATGAAGCGCATTTTCACGGTAGGGCTTTTGATCGCGGCCGTTCTCATCGCCGGTTGCGGCAAAAAGACGGTTGTAACGAGAGTCGAGACCGACAGCACTATCGACCTTTCTGGCCGTTGGAACGATTCGGACAGCCGACTCGTGGCCCAGGCCATCGTCACCGACTGTACCGCTGCTCGCTGGATCGGCGACCATGTGCGCCGAGTTGGGAGCCCACCGGTTGTCATCGTCGGCAGCATCCGCAACAAGACCAGCGAACACATCGCTACCGAGATTTTCGTGAAGGACCTTGAGAGGGCCTTCGTGTCGGGAGGACAGGTGGACGTGGTGGCCAGCTCCGACGAGCGCGGTCAGACCCGGGACGAACGCATCGACCAGAAAGTGTTCGCAGCACCTGAAACCGTGAAGGCCTTCGGTCGCGAGTTGGGGGCCGACTACATGCTCATCGGCGTGATCAACGAGCAGCACGACGAGCAGAACGGGAAGAAAGTGATCTTCTTCC
>JACNKJ010000333.1 GCA_014382085.1 bacterium | reverse complement strand
TTCATCCGGAGCCAGGATGTTCATGACCATTCGTATGGTCGTGCTTTTCCCAGCGCCGTTGGGTCCGAGGAATCCTGTGAGCTTTCCGGGCTCGAAAACATAGGTGACCTCGTCCACTGCAGGCTTGTCGCCGAAACGTTTGCTGACTGCTTCCAATTGGATCATGCTTTCTCCTCATGCAGAGGGACTAGGCCCTCGAACTCACGCCACTCATAAAGACCTTCATGACGAATATCACCGCCCAAATGCAACACTCCCAACTCATCGGAACGAACGGTCAACTCTCCCCCCGGATAGCGAATTCGCCGCGTTTCACCCGGAGCTATGCCCTTGGGTCCCACAGAGGCCACAGCCAGAGCGCCGGTCCCGCAGGACAGCGTTTCCCCCACCCCTCTCTCCCATACTCGAACGCGAAAGCCATCGTTCTCACGGATGGAGAACTCGGCGTTGACACCGTCCGGAAATTTCTCATGGGTCTGAAACAGGGGTCCCAATTCTCCGACTCTACCCTGAAGGTAATCATCCGATGGAATGACCCAATGCGGATTCCCAACAAATACGGCATGGCCTCTGAAGGTTTCCTCCCCAATTTTGATCTCCAGGATTTCATCGAGACCGACGCCGATACCTTCGATGGAGCGGGCATGCCCCATTTCGGCTTCCACGAAATCATCTCGAACCCTGACGGTTTTGGGACCGTCCAGGGTGATGATTCGGCCGCCGTCCTGAAATAGATCTTTCTTAGACATTAGTCGAGCTAAACACCGCAAGCCATTGCCGCACATAGCCTCGCTACCGTCAGGATTGAACATGCGCATGGATGCTGGATCGGAGTATCCCAAGATGAGGCCATCTGAGCTACTGGCCAAAAGGCGGGCAAGGGATGGCCCGGCCTGGGGATCGAGATCCAGGCTAACATAGAAGGCATTGCCTGCCGCGCTCATACGATGGAGTCTGATGGCCATGACTCCGCAACATAGCCGAGGCTCGATGATGGGTCAACGTATGGAATTTGTGGAACTTGGGGCAGCGCCTCGCGTAGACGCGGCTTGTTACCACCCCCCCCAAGACGGAGGTTTTCCATGAAGATCAAGTGGCTGGGAATGTCGCTTCTTCTTCTCTCCCTGCTTGCTTTTGCCACCATGGCTACCGCCGATGAAAAGGTGATCGTGGAGGAAATCGAGCTCGACGATTCGGGTGAGAAGAAAATCATAGTGAAGGTTGTCGGAGACGAGAGTGAAATCGAAGATCTCAAGTGGACCACGGAAGACGGCGAAGTCATCGTCATCAAAATCGATGAAGACGGCGAGCATGTGATCCACGGCGACCTGGATGATCTGGACGAGGATCAGATCAAGATCATCAAGAAGATCCGGGTGGACGGTAAGGAAGGCGCCTGGACCCACAAGCTGCATGGCGACAAAGACATGTATCGGGTCAAAGCTGGAAAAGGAAAACACAAGGGCTCAGCCAAGAACTACAAGATGTTCTTGGACGCCAAAGAAAGCGGTCCCTTCCTGGGCGTGACCTTATCGGATATCGATGAAGACGAGGCCAAGGATGCGGGCCTTCGCAAGAAGACCGGAGTTCGCGTGCTTCAGGTCAGCGAAGACAGTGCGGCTGAAGAAGCGGGAATCGAGGCGGGAGATATCATCACTCGTTTTGAGGGCAAGAAAATTGATGATGCTTCTGAACTCGTAGAAGCCGTGAAGAAGCGCGAAGTGGGCGACGAGGTCGACCTACAGGTTATTCGCGACGGCAAGAAGAAGAAGTTCAGTTGCGTGCTCGGCAAGCGGGAGAACGATTTCGCATTTTTCGATTCAGACGACGATACTCACAAATGGCAGACCTTGAAGGATCTCGACATTCACATCGACCATGGCGAGAACGATATATTCGTGAACCGCATTCTGGGAAGCTTCCCTCATGGTCCGCGCTTGGGCGTTGAAATTCGTGATCTCGGCGAAGATATGGTCACATACTTCCCTGGTGCAAAAATCGGACAGGTCCTGGTCATGGGAATCACGGAAGACTCCGTGGCTGAAGACGTGGGCATCAAGGCTGGCGATATCATCATGGAATTCGGCGGCGAGAAGATTTCCGACAGCAATGAGCTTCGGGAAGCCGTTCAATCGGCCGATGCGGGCGAGGATATTGCACTGAACATCCTTCGCCAGGGCAAGTCCATGAACCTGACCGTCAAGTTCGAGGAATCGGATATGGGCGTGGCCGGCCTCATGCCGAAGAGTCTCAAAAAGGTTCAGCGCTACCATGAGTTCAATAGTCAGAAACTGGAAGAGCGCTTGAAAGAACTGGAAGCGAAACTGGAAGAGCTTTCAAAGAAGCTGAACTAATCCAGCTTAATGCTATCGGTATTGGCTATAAGCCAAACCCCTCCCCCGGCAAAAGGGGAGGGGGGTTTTCTGCTTATAGCAGGAGGCTATTTCAGCAGCGTCATCTTCTTGCTCTCCACGCGGTCATCCACGCGAAGACGAGCGAAGTAGATTCCACTCGGCATTTCGCGTCCACGATCGTCGCGTCCATTCCAATTGCTCAGGTAGGTGCCCGGTTCCATGGGACCCTCGGCCAGCTGAGCCAAACGACGGCCCTGGGCGTCGTAGATACCCAGTTCAACCTCACGCGCCGGACCATCGCCCAGTGTGAAACGAATGCTCGTACTGGGATTGAAAGGATTGGGCCAGACGCCGTCCAATAGCACCGCCCCCGCTGGCAATTCACTTTCGTCAACACCCACCAATTCTCCGATGATCCAATCGTGGCTACGAGTCCAACCCGTACGAAGCTGATCGTGCTGGAATGTGTACCAAGCGTAATTCTGGTCTGCGTTCCCCTGGGGGAACTCCCAGACATAAAGGTAGGTGTCCCACCCGGCATAGATCATGTCGAGCAGACCGTCGTCGTCCACATCCGCGATGGTTGGCGTGGCGCGAGCCGCCTCACCCAATATGATGGGGAAGCCAGCCATGGGTTCGCCGTCGTGATGCCAGACCTGGATCTCGCCACCTTCATTGGTGAGGACGACTTCGTAATCAAGGTCCCCATCCAGATCCACCACCACGGGCGAAGATTGGCTAACTTGGTGCACCAGGATGGGCCAACCTGGTAGCCAGGCACCAGTAATATCCAGGAATCCCACTTCCACGTCGCCGC
>JACNKJ010000152.1 GCA_014382085.1 bacterium | reverse complement strand
CGAAATGCTGGGCAGCAGCGAAAGCCTGCCCGACCTAGTTGAATTGGTCCGCGAAAACGGCGGACCCGAGGCAGCCATGGAAGAAGCCCGTCGCCTGGGCCATGAAGCCCAAGAAGCACTTGAAACCTTACCCAAGGGACGCGTGCGCGAGGCCCTCGCGGCCACCGCATCCTTCGTCACCCAACGGGAGTCTTGATGAGCGAAATTAGTATTAAAGACCTGGCCCGCAAAGCCGCCGAATTGAGCCTGGAAAAGAAGGCCGAGGACGTGATGATTCTCGACCTTCGCGGCCTTAGTTCCGTGGCCGATTACTTCGTAATCTGTTCGGGCAGCAGCGACGTGCACGTGAAGGCCATTGCCGATTATGTGCAGGATGAACTCGTGAAGATCGACGTGAAGCCCAAGGTCAAGCCCTGGCACGTGGAAGGCGCCGACACTCAGCGCTGGGTGCTTCTGGATTTCGTGAACGTAGTAGTCCACATCTTCCGCGCCGAAACCCGCGAGTACTATTCCCTGGAACGGCTCTGGGGCGACGCGCCCATGGAGGAAATCCACGACGAGGGCTCACGATCATGAAGGATTTAATCACTTCTTCCATTCGGGATTACTTCGAGGCCCGGCACGCCGATGCCGGGCTTTTTGAGGGAGAAAATCCCCTGTCCATCCAATTGGACAATCCTCGCGACCGTTCCCATGGCGACCTGGCCTGCAACGTGGCCATGGCCTCGTCCAAGAAGCTCGGCATGCCGCCGCGTGCATTGGCCGAAGAGTTAGTGACCTGGTGCAACGAGAAGATGGAAGGGCGTGCCACGGCCGAAGTGGCCGGACCCGGATTCATCAACTTCCGCCTAGCCGCGGATGAAGTCCATGCCGCCTTGGCCAGCATTCTGAAGCTGGGCGCCGACTACGGGCGTAGCGATGCCGGCGGCGGCGAGAAGATCAATCTGGAATTCGTGAGCGCCAATCCCACGGGGCCTGCGGTGGTGGTGTCGGCGCGAGCTGCGGCCTTTGGGTCGACCCTCGCCCGCTTGCTTGAGTTTTCGGGCCATGCCGTAACCAGCGAGTACTTCCTCAACGATGCGGGTGGGCAGGTGCGCACTCTGGGCGCCAGCCTTTTGGCGCGTTGGAAGGAGACCCAAGGCGAACCTTTGGTCATTCCTGAGAACGGCTACCACGGACTTTACCTCAAAGAAATGGCCGAGAGTTTGCGCGCCGAGCAGGTGGAGCCTTGGCTGGCCTTGTCCGATAGCGAAGCCGTGGAGGCTTTCGCGCGCCATGCCATCCACAATCTCGTGGGGCAGGTGCGCGTGCAGATGGACGCCTTCCGTACGCCCTTCGACGTTTGGTTTAGCGAGAAGAGTCTACACGATACGGGCAAGCTGGAAGATGCCTTGGCCTACCTCGAGGAAAAGCAACTCACCTACGAGAAGGACGGCGCGGTCTGGTTCAAGACCAGCGACTATGGCGACGAGAAGGATCGCGTGGTGCTCAAAAGCGACGGCGTGGCGGCCTACCTGCTCGCCGATGTGGCCTATGCCCTGGATAAGTTCGGCCGCGGATTCGACAAAGCCATCTACGTGCTGGGGCCTGATCATCATAGTCACGCGGCCCGGCTCAAAGCTGTGGCGGAAGCCATCGGCGCGGGCAAGGATTGGCTTGAGGTCATCCTGCTGCAGTGGGTGACCTTGGTGGAAAACGGTGAGACTGTGGCCATGAGCAAGCGCGCGGGCGAATTCGTGACCATGGAAGATCTTGTCAATGACGTAGGCGTAGACGTGGCGCGCACCTATTTCCTGACCCGGCGAGCGGAGAGCCATCTGGATTTCGATCTAGGCCTCGCGCGGGAACAGAGCAGCAAGAGCCCGATTTTCTACGCCCAGTACGCCACGGCTCGCATCGCGGGTGTGCTGCGAAAAGCGGAAGAGGGCGGCCTGGCCGCGGCTGCCGATGCTGATCTCTCGTTGCTTTCTGCGCCGGAAGAATTGGCACTCATCCGCGAACTGGAACGCTTCCCCGAACTCATCGCGGCCTCCGCTAAGGCCCGGGAGCCCAACCGCCTTTTCCAGTTCCTAAATGAAGTGGCCACGCTTTTTCATCGGTTTTATCATGAGCATCAAATCGTTTCCGAGGACGCGGCTCAAAGCACCGCACGCCTCGCCCTTTGCCGTGCAACGCGGCAGGTGCTCGGCAACGGCCTGGACCTTATGGGTGTCAGCGCCCCCGAAAGGATGTAGGCATGAGCGGCATGCAGCCTTCGCTGCTGGTGGTGGGATCGGTGGCTTACGACACGGTTCGCACGGCCTATGAAACGGGTGAAGGGTTATTGGGGGGAAGTGCCTCGCACTTTAGTTTCTCCGCAGCGCTCACAGGAGTGATTCCCCGCCTGGTAGCCGTGGTGGGCGACGATTTTTCGGCTGATGACCTGGCTCGCCTGGAGGCCGTAGGCGCAGATCTGGCGGGCGTAGCGCGCATGTCGGGCGCATCCTTCCGCTGGGGCGGCGAGTACAACGCCGACTTCAGTGAGCGCGAAACCCTCTTCACCGAACTGGGCGTCTTTGAAAATTTCGAGCCAGTACTGCCGGGCGACTTAGCCCAGGAGAAAGTCGTCTTTCTTGCGAATATTCATCCCGTGCTGCAGGGCCAAGTGCTCGAAGCGGTGGACTCGCCGAGCCTCGTGGCCCTGGATACCATGAATCTGTGGATCAATATCACACCCGATGAACTCAAGGCCGTCCTGCCCAATATAGACCTGCTGTTCATCAACGATGAGGAAGCGCGGCTGCTGGGTGAGCATCACAATCTGGTGTGTGCGGGGGAGGAAATTATAAAGCTGGGTCCCAAAGCAATTTGCCTCAAGAAAGGCGAGCACGGTGTCCTGCTTTTCGTGGATGGCGAGATCATTCCCCTGCCTGCCTATCCCGTTCGAAAATTAGTCGATCCAACCGGTGCCGGAGACTCATTTGCCGGCGGTGTCATGGGTGAACTGGCCAAGGCCGGGACGCTCAATGCGGAGAGTCTACGAGAGGCGGCTCTGGCCGGAACGGGTTTGGGCTCACTGGCCGTGGAAGGCCTGGGAGTCACAGGTTTGGAAGGGCGAAAAGTGGAGGAAATTACGGATCGGCTGAGCCCCTTCAAGGAGCTTCTGGGCATTTCCAGTAAGGCATAATAAGTCCGAGAAATCGCAG